>CALGPR010000096.1 GCA_937960425.1 uncultured Lentisphaeria bacterium | reverse complement strand
GAATGGGATGTTGGCCCATTGGTGCAGTGAAAACCGTAAAACTGTTGTTATTTACGCGTTTGTCATGGCCGTACCGTTGAACAACTCATGGAGAAATGCCAGAAAAGTTTTCAAAATCTTCGTAGTCAAACTGATACTGCTCATTTGACAGCGTTTGAGCAACTTCAGAGGACTTTGCGCCTGCAAATTCAGGCAGAAATCGAGTTGGGAATTCTGCTGCAAAAAGGGAATCGTCCAATTCTGGCTTTTTCTCTTTCCTGCAAAGGTGGGGCGCAGCTTTATTTTCAACAAAGGTTATCGCAATATTTACGAGAAGGTCATAGTGTTATTTTATTGATGCCCAATGCTTATGGCACGCAAATTCAATTATTCTGGCGGGAGTTTACAACATCTTTTTTAACGCCGGATCTTGATTTTTTACAGAAGAAAGAATTTGAAGGAATTACAAAAATTGTTGTAAACAGCCTGTTGCCAGCAAACAGCTTCTTTCACGAAGAAGTCAGTGATCCGGATCAGATAAAAAAACTTACGGACAGTATCCTTAATGTAAAATCACGTTCCGGCGCTCTGCTGGAGTTTTGCGTTCACGACTATTATCCGCTTTGCCCTTACTTGAATATGCTCTCCGAAGACTTGCAACTTTGCGATGACCGAAGTGAAACAGAATGTGATCAGTGCATACAGAAACCACGTTATGCTTTTTACCCTCATACTCCAACTTTTTCCATTCATCAATGGCGAAAGGAGTATCTCCGACTCTTTCAAAATTGTGATCGTCTGCTTTTTTTCTCCGAAGACACCCTTGCCAGATATAAACGGTTTCTTCCAGAATTAGAAGAAATCGCTGAACAGATTGAGCTGCGGCCTCATAAGCCGATCCATTCTTTTGCCCCGTTGCCGTTAAGTGGAGATCAAGGAATGGTAATAGGGGTAATCGGATCCATTTCTGATCAAAAAGGTGCCGCACAAGTCATTGCTTTGGCAAACTTCCTGGAAGAACGGAAACTCCCGGCAAAACTGATCGTGATTGGTGAAATGTTGACCCTGTTACCCAAGCCTCCTTTTCTGAAAATTACTGGTCGATATCCGCATGAAAAATTACCGGAAATTGTTCTGGAAAATCATATTAATGTCGGTTGGTTCCCCAGTGTCGCTCCGGAAACGTTCAGTTTTGTTGCCCAGGAGATGATGCAAATGGGAATTCCTTCCGCCTGTTTTAATATTGGTGCTCCACGGGATCGTTTCAGCAAATGGGAAAAAGGTGCAATTATCCCTGAAATGACGCCAGAAAGTGCATGGGAAACCTTGCGAAAATTATATATCAGTCACTACCAGTCAAATAAGGATCTGGATTGCGGTTCTGAACCAGGCACAGCATGTCTCTTGTAGAGTCTTCTCGAGGCATAGCATTGGATAAAATTTGTGATGCGTTAAAAAGAACTCCGGCAAACGTTGCGAGACCTTTGCTCGGAGTTCTTTTTTGATTCAAAATTCAGTTCAAGGCAGATTCTGGCAGAATTTTCAATCTGTGCTCAAGTGGAAAGCGTTCTGAAAGTTTGCTTAAACTCCATAAAAGGCTTTCGGTCCGTCATAACTCATTTTCCTGGCCAGACGAATCGCCACATCTTCGGGAATTTGGCCGTATTCTACCATATTGCCCAATACATCGGAGAGGACGCGCCGGAACATTTCAAACCGCGAACCATAACTCAGTAATTTTCGTGAATCTGAAACCATTCCGGCAAAGGCACTCAGGCAATCGACAGAGCCGATATACTCCAGTTGCCGCTTCATCCCGATCGGCGAATCGCAGAGCCACCATGCCGATCCCATTCTGCAATTTGCTCCGAATGCGCGGGCAATTGACGCCATTGTCGGCTGTTGAGCTGGATCCAGAGAGTAAAGAACGGTTTTGAGCCAGGGATCAAAAGCATCCAGCAAACTGACCAGTCCGGGCAACTGATCCTGGGTCAAATTGCAAACATCTCCACCGGAATCCGGACCGATTTCCCGGAACAATCTGGAGCGAACGTCGCGTACAGCCCCGGCATGAAGCTGCATGACAAAGCGATTTTTGATGTCAAGTTCTGCACATTTATGCAAAAAGAACCCGGCGAAAAGCATCGCATCAGCTGCTGAAATTTTCCCGCCGGCGCGGGCGCGGTTGAAGAGACTTTCAGCCATGCCTTTTTCAGTAACAACCGGGACAGTCTCCAGTCCATGGTCACTGGCAATCGCGCCATTGGCTGCAAAATAATCATGAGACAGTTCCAGTCCTTCAAGAAATTTATCAAAAGTTTTGATTTCCATGGAAAAACGGTGAGCAAGACGGTCTACACATCCATTCCAGTTGGGAGCAGCAATTTTCATCAGTGCATCCGGGCGCCATGTCGGCCGCACAAGAGTTCTGCCGACCATCCGGTTAACTTCGGCATGCTCCTGAAGCAGATCCCATGGGGCATCCGTGGAACACATAACTTCAACATTCATTCTCTCCAAAAGAGCCAATGGTCGGAATTCTTCTGTCGCAAGCAATGCGTTGGCATGTTCCCAAATTGCTTCGGCATTTTCTTCATTCATCAAAAGATCGCATTCCAGATACAACCGTAAATCCAGATGCAGCCATTCATAACAGGGATTACCGGCAACATCGGGCATAATGGAACATAAAGCAACAAATTTGTCGTGAGCAGAAGCGTCCCCGGTAATTAATTTCTCAGGAACATTGCATTTGCGCATCATTTCCCAGACGTAATGGTCAGTAGCGCCAAAAAGTTGCCAGACATCGTCGTAATTGCGATTTTCAGCCAGAGCTTTGACGTCGGCATGATTGTGAACATCAGCAATCGGCAATGAACGGATTTCTTCAAAAATCCGTTTCCCGGCCTCATTGCCGATTAAATATTGGTCGGTCATAAACATATCAGTTCTCCTTCCAGATAAACGATCATCCTTGGTGAAAATTATATAACTTTCGTTCCCCCTGCGACCCCGCACCTTTATCTGGTAACAGGAAAAAGTGCGGTAAAATAACGTAATTTATCTCTATACTTTTCATTTCGCAAAGAAAAACAAACGTTTTTCAGGGATATTCCGTGGACTTTGGTCAATCGACTTTCACCAGGTCTTCCACCTTGATCGGCAACCCGGTAGCCATGGACCGATTGGCGGCAATTCCCGTTAAAATGGAGTAGGCACCATCCCGCAACCCGGCAGCCTGTCCCAGTGGATCGTCTTCAGCACCGCAGAAAATATGCCGCAGCATCCGTTGATCTCCACCGCCATGACCGGCAAGAGACTCACAGGAATACTCGATTGTCTGTGGTTTCCCCCAATGAGGTTGGAAGACGATTTCCGGTACCAGATTTTTCTTGTCCACGCCCAGTTCCCGCATTCCCGGTTGATTGAAGTCTTCATGGTTTCCGGAAACATAACTGGTTTCTACCACATTAAACTCCAAACGTCCTTTTGTCCCGTTAAAGCAGACCCGATAACCTTCCCAGGGAGAATGGGCATTTAAGCAGTAGGTCATTACCGCACGGTTTCTGTAACGAACCATAACGGCCATGTTGTCTTCAATGGAAATTCCATCAGAAAATACACTCAAATCCCTGCCGTAGCCATCTTCATGCTCTGCATTATAGTACAGGCCGATCAACCGTTCATCTTCGGGCGTTACTTTCAGGGCAAATGGATCGCGTGATGCAATTGCACTGTTGCGTGAGCGCGGATAAAACTCCCGGATTCCGCGCAATTCAGCATTTTCCCGTCCGTAAAATTTTAAATCTCCCATTGCAAAAACCGTTTCCGGTATAGAATGGAGCCACCAATTCATCAGATCAAAATGATGCGTTGCCTTGTGCACAAGCAACCCTCCTGAATTGCGTTTGTCCCGATGCCAGCGGCGGAAATAATCGGCACCGTGACTGGTGTCCAGCAGCCATTCGAAGTGAACACTGGTAATATCGCCGACAATGCCGGATGCCAATACTTCCCTGACTTTTGCATTGCGTGGGGAATACCGATAATTGAAAGTTACAATCAGGTCCCTGCCCGTCCGTTTAATGGCATCAAGAATTACCTTGCATTTTTCAGCATCGATAGTCATTGGTTTTTCACTGATAACATCGCACCCTGCCTCCATTGCCTTGATGATATACCGGTGATGAGTGCGGTCAATGCTGGTAACAATTACCTTATCCGGGTGCATTTCCTGTATCATCCGGTCAAAGTCTGCTGCGTCGTACAAAGCAGGTGCTTTTGCATGAAGAGTATTTACCATATAATCATGCCAATACATCATCCGGGTATGATTGATGTCACACAGGGCAACCAATTCTCCGGCTTCTTTAAACTCTCCACCCAGTGCATCAATATAGAGGGAAGCACGGCTTCCTGCCCCAACCAGAACATACCGTTTCATTTATTGTTCTCCTTTATTGTTTACATTAACTGTGATTGTTTTTTTTAATTCATTCAATACAAAAGGCAAATCACTTTTTCCGATAATTCCATTCGGCAACACCGCATAAGGAATAGTGATAAAATATGTCTGCACGAGGTCGACAAAAGAAACAGGGAGATCTTCGAGATTCAGAGAAACAATTCCTTCCGGATCAGAGGAAGCAGTGTATACCGCCAGCAAGGCCCCCTGCCCTTGACCGTGAATGTGGATTTTCCTGGCGCCTTTACTGCGCAGGAGTGCAATTGCCCGCAAGACATCTTCAGTCATATCTGTTACCAGCATTTTCCCGGTCAAGATTCCTGTGGCTGCGTGAAAATAGGCAGTTCCATAAGGAGTGAATGCTTCTTTTTCATACGGCCATCCGGACCGGGAACGACATTCTCCTATTCCCCGCGGGGTAATCATATAGCAAGGAATCGTTTTGTCACGTCCTTTTTTCTCAAAAATTTCACGCCGGAACGGTTCTTCCGCAAAATCAGGAATAGACAAAATGACCTCAT
>CALGPR010000095.1 GCA_937960425.1 uncultured Lentisphaeria bacterium | reverse complement strand
CATAGCCAGGTTCCGGTCACGGTTACGACGGTTATTCGAAAAGACCCGCCTGGAAGAACGGAGATTAAAATGAGCAATTTCTGCCAGATGTGTGGTAAGGGTAAGGTCGAAGGCGGCCGTATTATTCGTAAAGGTTTGGCGAAGAAAGAAGGCGGTATCGGTTTGCATGTCGTGAAGAACGGGAAACGTACTTTCCATGCCAATATCCAGAGTGTTCGTATCAATATTAATGGTTCTGTTAAGACTGTTAAGATGTGTGCCGCTTGTATTCGTTCCGGTAAGTTCGTTAAAGCATAAATCTCCGTGCTTTCATAAAGATCCCGCAGGATATCCTGTGGGATTTTTTGTTTGCTGAAATCTGCAACTCAATATTGAGTTGCAGATTTTTTTTTGCCTTTGATGTTTTGAGAGTTGCTTTTGCAACAGGTTGTGATATCCTAACGGTTGTATAACGTTTTACAGACAAAGAAGGAGTGGGGTATGAAACGATTTTTTCTGGGAATTACAGTAGCAATGGTTTTCATCGGCAGCGTTTGTGCTGAAGTATTGGATGGTACGATTTTTCCGATTCCGCATAGTGTAGTTTCCGACGATGAAAATACTTTTAAAATAGAAGGCCGTCCTGAAGTATGTTTGCCTGATCCGTGTCCAGAAGCCATTATTGGGGGAATGGAGATATATGACCAGGCGTTAAAAGCAGTGGATGCCGCCGCAAAACCTTCGATGCGCATTGTAATTGAATTGCCGGAAGTTGGAAATTCCCTGCGACCCCAGGAATATTCTATTGCATGGTCTGTAGATGAGCAGGATTCCGGGGCTCTGCCGGTTGTAACAGTTCGCGGAGGAGATATCCGGGGACTGTTTTATGGGATCCTTTCTTTGAAACAGCAATTGGAAGAACAGCCGGACGGGACATTGGTGCAGCATGTTTACGATGTGCAGGATTGCCCGGAATGGCGGGAACGTTTTGTCTGTGATTATTTTTATGCCGGCGGGGAAAAAGCGTTCCGCTTTTGGGCGGAACAGAAAGTCAGCGGTGTCGCTGCGCTTGTGGATGCACAGTGGCGGGATCCGGATTTTTTTGAAAAGAATCAAGCTGTCCTGGAAGCAATGAAAAAATATCGCCAGCTGGGACTTTTGGATTTTCTGATTCAACTTCATATTTATGCGACGCCTCCCGGCGGGCCGAAAATGAATATTGCCGATGAAGCGCAGGTGGAAGAGTTCATTGCTGTATGTCGGAAGTTTGCAAAAGCTGGCGCGACTACCTTTATGATTGCTGCGGATGATTCGACTCCCCGGGGTGCCAGTGGATATGAATGTTATTATCCGGAAGAACGGGAACGGTTCGGCAATCCAGGTAGAGCGCATGGATACTTACTTAAGCGTTTGTATAATTCACTGAGTCCCGAATTCCCGGAGGTCCGTTTCAGTATGGTAGGTGCTCCATATTCTCTGGCACATGGGATCGGTTTGCCGGAAATAGATTTGTATGTGACCGAGTGGGCGGACGAGGCGCCTCAGGAGGTGTTTTGGGTATGGACGGGCAGTCACGTTTTTACGCCTGATTTGAAAGAGGAGGATCACCGCCGGATGGCGGCTCTGCTTAATGGGCATAAGATGTATCTCTTTGATAATAGTAATGGATTGTCTGCCCCGATGCCATTATGGGCAACAAAATTTTACCCGGGGATGGTGGAAGATGACGAAGGTATTGTCTTTCTGCTGGGATTAGGGCATGGGGTGCGCCCATGGGAAACTGTTTATTATTTAGGGGCGAATGCCTATTTGTGGAATTCTCAAAGTGCCCCGGAAATCAGTTATCGACGAGCTATCGAAGAACTTTACGGCAAAGATGCTGTTGAGCCAACGTTGTCTTTACGTGCAGCATTAGTGGAAATGCAGAGGAAAATAAATGCTAATGATCGCTCTGATTTTGCTGAAGTGTATCAGAATTTTTCTAAAGCACTTGCCAATGCAGGGAATTACTCTTTGCCAGTATATCCATTGGAAAATTGGCGCCGCCAAGGGGAAGAATTTATGGAATATCAGCAGGATGTTCTTGCTGTCCCTGCCGGAAACGTGATTACTTGTGACGGTATTATCGAGGCGGATGAATGGGCCGATGCTGCCACTTTTTTTCTCAATAGCCGTGAAAAGTCTGCTGTTAATCCAGTAAAAGGATATATGAAATACTGTGATGGAACGATTTATCTTGCATTTGACATCGAAACGGAAAAACCGTTGCCAGAACAGGAAAAAGTGGCCGATGATACTCCGGTTTATCTGCATGGCGAATGTGTTGAGCTTTTCTTCCAGGTTTGTGCAACTGTTCCTCCTTCTGATGATTCTGAATTTACAGGGGTATATGCGCATCTTGCCTTTGATTCAGTAGGAAATCGCTTTGATGAAGAATCAAATAAGGGAGGGTGGAAGTGGAATGGAGATTGGAAAGTGGCAACCAGCGAGACGGAAAAAGGATGGTCGGCAGAGGTGGTTTTCCATCCGACAAATTTGTCTGCTGCTGAAGCAGTGCTACCGGCTCCTGGGGAAGTCTGGCAGGGGAATTTCCATTATGTGAATAACCGCTCTGGCGCGATACAGTCCTTGAGTGGACATGGTAGCGGGTTTCATATGCCGCAATTTTTCACCCGGTTGGAGTTTCAATAAAAAACTATTTACTCTATCTTTGTCTGGAGGATAAGAAGTGTTTGTTTTAACACCGTATCCTTCGTTCGTTCTGAGTAGATTGAGAACAATAATTAATAAATCCGGTTGCATTTTGAGCAAATTCCCTTCTATATAAAGAAGTAAAAAAATCGTTTGATTAACGAAAAACTACTTGACAGAATCTTTTTTTTATGATATTCTAATTATAGAGTGCCATATCTTGGCATGGGGGGTCTGTTGAAAATGGCAAAAAAAATCGCCATAATCATCAGTGGGGGAATAGAATGTTCGACGGTAATGTCCATTCCTGTTTGGCTGAAAAAAATCTGCCGGTAATAGAATTTATCTTCAGCGCTTTGCTCAAAGCGTTGAAGCCTTTCCTTCTTTTTTGTTTTCCTGTTCTACAACAGGGGGATAATTCTACAGATTCTCTTAATTCCCATACAATTGCCTGTATGAGAGGCCGGCTTTACGACGCAGTATCCCCGTGCAATAGTTCTCCGCAATGGAAGTATAACCGGACTGTAATGAGACCAGATGTGGCAAATTCATTGGATCCATTTTCATTATCGAGATTGGTTAACAGGTATGGACGCGATTGATTTCCAATATTCCGACTGGAGAAAAGGAGAAGCTGGAAATAAGGATTTATACTTTGAAGGAGACCCATGT
>CALGPR010000094.1 GCA_937960425.1 uncultured Lentisphaeria bacterium | reverse complement strand
CACGGAGAAAGCGACGAGATGCAGGCCAAGGGGTTGGAAATCATCGGAAAAATGCGAAAATTCTGTGATGATCTTTCGGAACAGACTCGGATGAACTACACGTTACTGGCGACGCCGGCGGAAGGGCTTTCCGGACGTTTTGTCCGGATGGACCGCAAACGGTTTGGATGCATCCCGGGAGTAACGGATCGCGAATACTATACGAATAGTTTCCACATTCCAGTATGGTACTCGATTTCAGCATTTGATAAAATCCGCAAAGAAGCACCATACCATGCGTTAACCAACGCCGGCCATATTTCTTATGTCGAATTGGATGGAGATACGGCGGAAAATGTGGAAGCGTTTGAGGCGATCGTCCGTGCGATGCACGATGCGGGAATCGGGTATGGTTCCATCAACCACCCGGTGGACAGAGACCCAGACTGTGGCTACAATGGAATTATCGGGGACGTGTGCCCGAAATGCCATCGCAGAGAAAACGAAGGACATCGTTTTGAACGTATCCGTCGTATTACCGGCTATCTGGTAGGAACGCTTGAGCGCTTCAACAATGCCAAGCAAAGTGAAGAGCACGATCGAGTGAAACATGGGCTGTCGGGATTAACCGGAGTATAAAAATGTGGATTGCGGGATTGGAGCAGGATTCCATTACAAACGGCCCGGGATTGCGTTTTGTCATTTTCACGCAAGGGTGCCCGCACCATTGCGTGGGATGCCACAATCCACAAACGCACGAAATCGGCATTGGCACGCAAATGAGTGCCGATGCGCTTTTCGCAAAAATCAAGGCAAACCCGTTAACCAAAGGGGTGACATTCTCCGGAGGGGAGCCTTTTTTGCAGGCGGAAGAGTTGGCTGATCTTGGAGAACGGCTGAAAGAATCTGGTTATGAAGTAGCAGTATATTCGGGTTGGACCTTTGAAGAATTGCTGGAAAAAAGCAAAAGGGAGCCGGGCGTAAAGCGTTTGTTATCCTGCAGCGATGTTCTGGTAGACGGGCGCTTTCGATTAGAAGAAAAAAGCCTTGATCTACGCTTCAGAGGGAGCGCCAATCAACGAATCCTGGATGTTCAGAAATCATTACGAACAGGGCAGGCAGTGTTGATGCCAAAAGGGCGCTGGCAAAAATAACCCTATCCAGTCAAGAAACAATTATCTTTCACTGGGGACGCCCCGGATACTTGCTCGGCTGGCAGAAACTGCTGGGCAAAAAAAGGCAAGTATCCCAACTAAAATGCAGTGAGCCTCAAGTTATTTCCATAATTGAAGCAATCTCAGGTTAGCCCTTCCGGCGACGAAATTCCCGTGGAGGACATTTGTATACAGCTCGAAAAGCATGGCAGAAATGGCTTGCATCCGAAAAGCCCCATCTTTCTGCAATTTCTTCAACTGTCATTTGCCCTTCCAAGAGATCACGTGTTGCATTCGCCATTCGTACCCGCCCGGCAAATTTACCAAAACTTACTCCCATCGCCAAACGGAATAATTCTGAAAATCGACTTTTACTTAAGGCACACGCTATCGCCGCTTGTTCCAACTCCGGCGGCCGTGATGAAATTTTCCTCGCCCAATCCAGTGCCGGCCTGATTCTCACAAAAATTCCCGGAGGAGCCCCTTCTTCCGCTTCCGTATTTCGAATTGCCAACAACAACAATTGATGAATTGCCAGCCACATTTCCTGTCGCCAGAACACCGGCCTCTCCCGGTATAATCGGCACAAATGCCGTCCGAAAGAACTCACCTCCCGCCGCTCTTTTTCCGTCTCTGGACAATACCGCAATGCTGGCTCCACTGTAAATGGCAATAGCCAATCACAATCGCCAAATAAATCCGGAGTCCCAATCCGATCAATATCGATATTCACTGCAATGAAAAAATTTCTTTTCCCCAGCGGTCGATATGCGTGAGGTTCCCAGCACATCGTAAAAAACATCTCCCCAGGCCCGTATACACGCTGGAAATCTTCAAAAAGAATTTCCAACCCCCCGGTTAAGACAATACAAATCTGCAATGCATAATGCATGTCTCCATGAAACTCAGTGCGCGGTCCCCGACAGTATTCGCCAACTATACTGAACGGCTGTTCAGTACTTAGATCCGGATGACTCTGCCGTTCTATTGAAATAGTTTCCAGTTGCTGCATTCTGCACTTCCAATCGTAAGATTTTACAATCATTCAGGTATATTTAACAATCGGAAAAGGTTGCTCTTCTTTCTGGTTTTGCTTATAATATAAATAACGAAAACACTCCACGCAAGTGTAAAACAAAAAAATGAATTCAACAACAAAGAGATGAGAACAATGAACACATTAGCAATCCATGGCGGAACACCAGTTACGACAACCGCCTTCCCCTCCTGGCCGCAATTTGAAGAATCTACCATTCAGAAAGTTGCCGAGCTCCTCCGCTCCGGGAAAGTCAACTATTGGACTGGGCATGTCGGCCAGGATTTTGAAAAAGCCTGGGCAAAATGGCTTGGAGTTGAAAACGCGATCAGTGTTTCCAACGGTACTGCAGCATTGCATACCGCACTTGCCGCTCTCGGTATCGGTGCTGGCGACGAAGTCATCTGCCCAAGCTATTCCTTTATCGCCTCCAGCTTCTGTGCTCTCCAGGCCGGGGCCTTACCCGTGTTTGCAGACGTCGGCGATGACCATCTGATCGACCCTGCCGATATCGAAGCAAAAATCACCAACCATACCAAAGCAATCGTCGTCGTTCACCTTTATGGTGCAGTTGTAGATATGGATCCTGTTCTTGCCATCGCACGAAAACACAATCTGAAGGTCATCGAAGATTGTGCACAATGCTTCGGCGGCGTTTATAAAGGCAAAAAAGCCGGAACCATCGGTGATGTTGGCTGTTTCAGTTTCTGCCAGAGCAAACATTTTACCACCGGCGGCGAAGGCGGCATGGTCGTTACCAACGATGAAGACCTTGCCTGGGAATGCCGTTCCTTCCGAGATCATGGATATGATGTAAAAGAACGCCTGAATTTGTTGGAAATGGAAGGAAAATTGATGTATATTCACCGCCGGGCAGGTTTTAACTTCCGAATGACAGAAATGCAAAGTCAAATCGGGCTCTCGGAACTGGAACGTTTTGATACGTGGAACCTGCCGGCGCGGCGACGCAATGGCCGCATGTTGATTGAAGCATTAAAAAATCATCCGCTTGTCCTGCTTACGCCAGTGGATACTGAGGAGCGCGTCCATTCTTTCTGGTGGGCGCCCTTTGTTCTCGATACGGATAAACTTTCATGTGATATCGGCACCTTCATTAAAGCCATTGCCGCAGAAGGGGTTCCTGTCTACAGTGTCTTGTGGCCGGAAATGTACAGGGAAAAAGTTTATGCTGATCGTGTAGGGTTCGGCACTGCAAACTATCCTTTTGACGACCCGAAGGCCCGCCGCATCGACTATACGCAGTTCAACTGCAAAAAAGCGCACTGGATGACTGACCGGACGATCTCCTTTTTCACGCACCCGGTCTACAATGAAGAGCATATCCAGCTGTGCATCGATGCCTTCCGGAAAGTTGCGGAATACTATATGAAGTAATAAAGAAGTTTTCTCCCGGAATCGGGTCGAAACAATCATGATAAAAAGCGGTAACCGGCCAATGGAAAAATCTCGCTGATTTTCCGTTTGCCGGATTACCCGTAAAAAGGAAAGAAGAACACACCATGCAAAAAGTAAAATACGCCATCATCGGCTTCGGCGGAATCGCCGAGAACCGGATCGCCAAAGAAGGCTTTGCCTGCGACAAAAGCCGTTTTGCTCCGCTCAAGCACGCAGAACTGATCGCAGCGACAGACCTGAATCCTGCCCGCCAGAGTGCGGCTGAAGCCCTCGGTTTGAAGTGGTACGGCACCATTGATGAACTCCTTGCTGATAAAAGCATCGATGCTGTCTTTGTCGCCACCAACAATGCCAGCCATGTGGCGATTGCGCTTCAGGCACTTGCCGCAGGAAAACACGTGATTGTCGAAAAGCCGCTCGCTACCAATACAGCTGATGCAGAAAAACTGATTGCTGCAGCAAAAGCAGCAAACAAGTCATTGACTGTAGACCACATGATGATTTACAACCATCTCAACCGCAAAGCGAAAGAACTTGTGAAAGCTGGAGAGCTTGGAGTTGTTAACGATTGCTGCTTCCATATGGAATTTGCTTTTGGTTATGATAAAGCAGAAGCGGCAACTTGGCGATGCAGTAAACGGGAAGAAATGGGCGGACCGATCGGAGACGTGGCCAGTCATTGCTTCTATGTCGCTGAATATATTTTTGATTCCAAAATCAAAAGCCTTGCTGCAGTCTATCTGCCCAAGCTGATGGAAACAGCAGTGGAAGATGGCGCCTATATCAAATTTGAACTGGCGTCGGGCTTGAAAGGGTCTGCGAAAGTTGCATTCAGTGAGCTTCGCGGTGGTCTTGGCGGAACTCTGTCCAACTTGGGATTTGAACTTTATGGGGACAAAGCAGTGCTTCGCAGTTACGGCACAATGTTCCAGCTTTCCGGTCATCCTGGTGAACCGCTCAAAATCCGCATGGAGCTTGACCGCTTCAATGAACAGGAAATTTTTGCGGCCTCCAACAGCTCCGAAGGCAACATTTATCAGGCATTGATTGAAAATCATGCGGAAAGTGTTATCAACGGAATCAATCTCACCGGCGAAGATGGCCTGCACAATCTCAAGCTCTGTGCTGCTGCGCATGAATCAGCTTCCAATAATGGCAAGGTTGTCGAAATATGCTGAAGTTTGAGCTGGGATTAGCTCGTGAGATCATTACGCCCGAACGCGGCTTGCCGCTGGCAGGATATTTCAACGGACGGCCCAATACTGGTGTTGCCGATGAACTTTTTGTCCGGGTTTCTTTGTTCCGGTTCGGGAAGCTGTTCTCCGGGATTGTCACCTTTGACCTGTTGTTTCTTCCGGCAGAGCTGATTGTTTCGATCCAGAAAGAACTCCGGAATGCCGGGTTTGACTTTGCGGAAGACCTGATCTTCCATGCAACGCACACCCATACGGCGCCCTATACAGAAACCAGCTTTGGCACCGCGGCCGATCCGGAATACCTGGATACCGTCGTTACGAAAGCATTTTTAGCCATTTCTATGGCTTATGCTGATCTAGCGCCGGCTGAACTTCTGGTGGCATCCGGAAGGAACTCCGAACTGGCCTTCAATCGTCGCTATTTCATGAAAGACGGAACGGTCAAAACCAATCCCGGAAAAAGCAACCCTGACGTTGTCAAACCGGAAGGGCCAATTGATGACGAAATCACGGTACTTGCGGCAAAGCGCGACGGGCGCCTCGTTTCCATTTATGCCAATATCGTCAACCATACTGATACCATCGGAGGAAACCTTGTTTCCGGCGATTGGCCCGGACGTATGGAGCAGGCGATCCGGTACGAACTTGGTTACGATGTGAATGTACAAACGCTGATCGGCTGTGCGGGGGATATCAATCACGTTGACATCCATAGTGCTGTGGAACAGTCCAGCTATGCCGAAGCGCTGCGCATCGGACGTGCTTACGCCCAGACGGTGCTGAAGTTGCTTGATCTTGCGGAACCAGTAGATCTCTCGGAAAACGGCTTATTTGCCACAACGGAAGTTCTGTCTGTCACAGGCAGGGTTCTTTCCTCTGAGGAAATCCGCAAAGCCCAGGACATTCTGGAACGAACCAGGGATCTTTCGACCGCGACGGCAATGACGGCAGATGATCTTGCTGCCGGCGATGGCCCGACAGCAAAGTTTTTCGCGGAACAGGCATTGTCTTTCGCCCAATGCGAAGCAGGCAAAAAACGTGAATTTCACCTGATTGCCCTGCGCATCGGCAAAGAGATCGGCATTGTCACTCTCCCCGGCGAACCCTTCGTGGAAGTTGGTTTGGGAATCAAGGCTCAAAGTCCTTATCAATATACTATCGTGATTGGCCTGGCGCAGGGTGCCGCCGGCTATATCCCGATGAAAGAATGCTTTTCCCGGGGCGGCTATGAAATCCAACCCGTCTGTAACGGAGGAGCACAGGAATCCACGGCTGCAGAAATGATTTCCATTGGCAGCCGTATGCTCAATGAAATTACACCCGAAAAGATTAAGGAGTATTTAAAATGCGTCCATTAAGCAAAGTTGCCCCCGATTGGTGGGATTACACCACACTTGACCGTTCCATTCTGGATGCCGCGGCCCGTTTAACCCTTAAAGATCTGAAAAAGTTGGAACGACCCGGCTTTACCATCAATATTTATGACACGGTTCAGGAATTTTACTGTGCAGAAGCCTTGGAATACATCAATGCCTGGAAGCAGGCGACCAGTGCAAATCCGGCAGGAGTCTGCGGCCCGATTGGACCGACGGAGCAGCTGCCCCTGGTTGCCCAGATGGTCAATGCGATGGATCTGAACCTCAAGAATTGCCATTTCTGGGGAATGGATGAATGGATTGTTGACGGCAAAGCCGCTGACATCAACTTCCCCCTTGGCTTTGCCAAAGCAGATATGGAACTGTGCTTCAACCGCATCCGCCCCGAACTGCGTATGCCGGCTGAGAACCTCCATTTCCCGAGTGAAAACCCGGAAGAATACGTCAAGAGCTGGGATCTTGCCCGCTGCTGTGTCATGCAGGGCGGTCAGGGGGAAACCAAGCACTGGGCCTTCAATGACCCGGTCAAACGCGAAGGAAAATATAAAGATAACCCGCCGACTCCGGAAGAATACCGTGAATTATCCACCCGCATTGTAAACCTGCATCCGATCACACTGATGCAGAATGCCCGTACTTCTGGTGGCGGTACGGTACAGAACGTCCCGAGCGTAGCGGTCACAGTCGGGCCGAAACAGACTTGGAAAGCAGAAAAGATTTCCATCTGGCATCCGGGTCACCACGACTCTCCCTTCGGGCAGCGTCTTTCCACCTATATGATTGCAAATAAAATTGCGGACAGCTGTGTTCCGATGTCTCTGTTGAGCGACCACCCGCAAGTTGTCTTCAACTTCCTTGCCAGTGGCTTCGGCGTCTGCGACGTGGAAATGCATTAATGGTCTTCACGGCGTATTCCTGCCTGGCAGGAATACGCCTTTTTTTGAATTAAGAAAGGAATCTTTGAAATGACAAAACGCGCAATGGCCATTGGGTGCCATCCTGACGATATTGAATTTATGATGGC
Source organism: uncultured Lentisphaeria bacterium (assembly GCA_937960425.1). Lineage (GTDB taxonomy): Bacteria > Verrucomicrobiota > Lentisphaeria > Victivallales > Victivallaceae > UMGS1518. The sequence goes on along the minus strand of CALGPR010000094.1, from coordinate 1,024 downwards.
TGGAACTCTGCTGAAGTTGCAGAAAGCAGGCTATGAAATCCACTACATGACAGTTGCCAGCGGCAGTCTCGGCACGAATCAGTACGACTTTGAAACGATCAAACGGATCCGCAGAGACGAAGCGAAAGCCGCAGCAGAATCCATTGGTGCGATCTACCACGAAAGCGTCTGTGATGACATTGAAGTCTTCTATAACCTTGAATCGATCGGCGGCGTGCTCAAGGCAATCCGGGAAGTTGCCCCGGAAATTATCCTGACCCATGGGCCATATGATTACATGGAAGACCATGTCTGCGCCGGCCGTCTTGCAGTCACGGCAGCTTTCTGCCGCGGTATGGCGAACTTCCGTGGAGTGTCCACTCCGATCACCGAACAGGATGTCGTCGTTTATCATTCAATGCCTCACAGCATAACCGATCAGTTGCGCCGGCCGGTCATTCCGGGCATCTTCGTCAATATCAGCGAAATGGTTGAAACCAAAAAGAAAATGCTCTCCTGCCATCGCAGCCAGAAGGAATGGCTGGATCACAGCCAGGGCATTGATGCGTACCTCCAGGAACTGGAAAAACGCAGCTACTACTATGGGAAAATGTCCAATCGCTATACGGCAGCAGAAGGCTGGATCCGCCACAACAATCTGGGATTTGCCCCGCTGGGCTTCAATCCGCTGCTGGAAGCGCTTGGAGAAGACGCCTTTATCAATGAAGAATTTGAAAAGAATTGCAGTGAGGCCATTCTGTGAAGCGCAACGGGATTATCGGAGCAGGGAACTGGCTGCTTGACAAAGTCAAGCAGCTTGACCGTTTTCCCGCGGAAGGGGAACTGGCGGTAATACTGCACGAACAGCCTGCGACGGGCGGAGGCCCGGCAAATGTGCTGTTCGATCTGGCGGTTATGGATCCGGCCATTCCGCTTTGGGCATGCGGCCTGGTAGGAGAGGATAATGATGGCAAGTTTATCCTTGATGCGATTGCCGCACACAAAATTGACGCAACCTATATGTCTACGACGAACCAGGCAGCGA
>CALGPR010000093.1 GCA_937960425.1 uncultured Lentisphaeria bacterium | reverse complement strand
TTTCTCAACTGAAAGCAGGGGACATTGACTGGGATGCTATTTTTGGCAAAGAAGGGGTTCGCTGGTTTCATACCGGCGGCATTTTTGCGGCCCTGTCGGAAACGACACCCGGGGTTGTTATCGAAGCATTGAAAGCGGCAAAAAAATATGGTACGATTACCAGTTACGACCTCAACTACCGGCCTTCTCTCTGGAAAGATTTCGGTGGCAAAGAGCGTGCACGGGAAGTCAATCGCGAGATCGCCAAGTATGTTGATGTCATGATTGGCAATGAAGAAGACTTTACTGCCTGTCTCGGTTTTGAAGTCGAAGGTGTTGATGAGAATCTGACGGCTCTGGATACTGCCAGCTTCCGCAAGATGATTACTCAGGTCGTCGCTGCATATCCGAATTTTCAGGCTGTCGCAACAACCTTGCGGGGCGTAAAGACGGCAACAGTCAATGATTGGGGCGCAATTTGTTACTTTAAGGGAGAGTTCCATGAAGCAATTCATCGCCCGAATTTGGAAATCCTTGACCGTGTGGGGGGCGGAGACAGTTTTGCTTCTGGTTTGATCTACGGTTTGATGACTACCGGGGATGGCGACAAGGCGGTTAATTATGGCGCGGCACATGGCGCATTGGCAATGACAACACCAGGCGATACATCGATGGCGACTCTTGAGGAAGTTGAAAAACTTATGAAGGGCCGTGGTGCTCGCGTTGATCGCTGACGGGCAATAATAGGAACGGATAAGAGTTTTCTCTTCTGTTTGGAAGTTAGGGACTTTGCCGCCGGTATGCCGGCGGCTTTTTTATTGTTTTTGACGAAAATATCAACTGTGCGGAGAATTTTATGAGCGTTGACGAACCGCTGCGCCGAACCGAATCAGAGCTGCCCGGCAGTGACGGTCTGGATCGACTCGATACCTTGGAACTTGTGGAACTGATCAATCAGAATGATCGCAACGTTGCGGAATGCGTCTATGAAGCCCGCCGGGAAATAGCTTTAGCAATCGACAGGATCAGTGAAGTGTTTAAAGCCGGGGGGCGGCTTTTTTATATTGGAGCCGGTACGAGTGGGCGATTAGGAATTCTTGATGCGTCGGAGTGTCCTCCAAC
>CALGPR010000092.1 GCA_937960425.1 uncultured Lentisphaeria bacterium | reverse complement strand
TTTTTTTCTACCTGGCCAACAAGGTGGTTTTTTAACGTTTATACCAGAAGAGAAAGATAAAAGTTATGACGTCTTTACAGGGAAAGGTTGCAATTGTTACTGGCGGGGCCAAAGGAATCGGAGAAGCTGTTGTACGTCGGTTAGCGGCTGATGGAGCCCGGGTCGTGATTGCAGATATTGATTGTGAAAAGGGAAGAAAACTTGCAGATGAGCTGGGAAATGTAGATTTTCAGAAGTGCAATGTCGCCATTGAAGCGGATGTATGCCGCACAATCGAATATGTTAACCACACCTATCAGCGGCTTGACATTCTTGTCAACGATGCGGCATGGCAGCTCAATAAACCGTTGCTGGATACGACACCGAAGGAGTTTGAGCAGGTAATGAGAGTGAATGTCTGCGGTAGTTTCATGTTCCTCCAGGAGGCAGCCAAAGTGATGATTGACCGTAAAATTCCAGGAGCGATCGTCAATTTTTCATCGACCTTTGCGGTAGTTGGTTCTCCGGGATATTTTGCTTATCATGCCAGTAAAGGCGCGATCAGCTCTATGACCCGTGCTGCGGCGATAGCTCTGATGCCCTATCAGATTAAAGTGAATGCCGTTGCGCCGGGAACAACGGATACGCCCGGATTGCATGACGGGGCGCGGGATACTGGAGATGAAGAGCGCGGCATGGCGTCATTTCTGGCATTACAACCGATGCAGCGGTTCGGGACTGCTGAGGAAATTGCCAACGTTGTTCGTTTCCTGGTCGATCCTGAGTCTGATTTTATGCGTGGTGCTACGGTGATGGCCGATGGCGGTTATACCATCGTATAAAAAAAATTTTCCAGTAATGAGAGTGGACCTCAAATCAAGGCAGTATCCAATCCCTTCATCATAGAGGAATTGGTTAGATGAGGTATTTTCTGCCAGTCTCAGAAATTGTTTTCAAGCATATCGTCGTCACAGTCCAAAGAGTCGTCTGGACTTTCTGTGGTTTTCGCAGATTCTTCAGACGGCTTAATTTGAGATGCACTTTTGATGAAATGTAGAAAACAGAGCAAATAGATGTTGCTCCACAAAAACCCAACGATCCAGAGACCGAACAATACCCAGGTGTAATCAAATGGTTTGAATAAAAATGCTTCTTCTGGATTGTCAGGATGAACGTAACAGACTTTCGGCAGTTCTGATTCCGAAAGATACTGTCCTCCCAGAAGGTTGCTTTTGCATTTCAGTGCCTGTAAGCTGTTACCTAAAGAGGAAGAAAAATAGGAATCTCCATCGACAAAATACATGAATAGATATTTTCGTTCCAATAGCAAACGACTGTATTCAATTGTGACGGAGCAGGGGGTTTCTACATAATTAATACGGCTTTCCAGAGCAAATAGTGGTTTATAAATCACTGCATAGAAAGTCACAATTACGGTAAGAAAGCAGAGTATTGCCAATAAGATGGGGATTACATGAAATGAAGCTTCCGGGTGTGCACAGGATTGTCCTTCGGTATTGGAGTAGAATGTGGGCCTGGGCTGTAAGAAAAACATGAAAATAAGTCCCCTGAGTATTTCTAATG
>CALGPR010000091.1 GCA_937960425.1 uncultured Lentisphaeria bacterium | reverse complement strand
AATTCAAACGGCTTGTGGATAGAAAAATAATTTCCCTGAATGAAGAAACTCGTTTTGCAGAGTACCTTGCCGAAAAAGAGATTGAAGAAGAAACCGAAAAACTCAATCAAACAGCAAGTGTTGGTGATTCTACCGATAAGGAAGAAGAGGACAAAGATCTGCTTTTGGATGAAGCAATCAATATTCTTGTTGATTTTATCGACTTGAAAAACACGGAAAGTAAGAGTTAATTATCTCTAAGGGAAGAAACCATCGGGGATCCCGGTATATCCCGGGATTCCCGATTTTTATTCCGAGAGCAATGAATTCATGTATAAGGAGAATGCAGATATGGGGGATGCGGGAAACCCGATCTTGTTTCAGAAAATTGGAGGGAAATACCAGTATTATCCAACGGCTGACAGTGATGTCGTTACTCCATTATTGAGTCTCGATCCTGCCTTATGGACTGCATTATGTTGCCCGGTGGAATGCCTGCATGGTGAAGACGCACTTCTTGCCGCGCTGGATTCCGATAAAAATGGCGTCATTCGGGTTGATGATCTTTTGAATGCGGCAACCCTCCTTAAACAATACCTCAAAACCCCGGCTCCGGGAAAAGATCCGTTGCGCCTTTTTCGGTCTGAACTTCGTGATGATTCGGCAGAAGCAATGCAGTTGCTTACTTTTTTAAATCGGGAAATTGGAAGTTCCTTTCCGGAAGAAGGTCTTACCCTTGATATGGTACGCACCTCGATCAATAATTTGAAAAATGGAAAACTCCGGGGAGATGGGATAATTTCTGAAGAAGCAGTTGAAAAATCAGAAATTGCCGACTTGTACAAAGCTATTGCCTCCATTATGCCATTGACCCGTACGGAAGATGGGAAAAATGGCCTGGATCAGACCGCTTTTACTTCTTTTCAAACAGCAGCTGAAGCATTTTTAAACTGGTTTTCCAGTACGCCGCAGCCGAAATTCAGAAATCAGAATGCCCAAGTTTTTTATACAGCTTTTGCTCCGCTTAAAAATAAAATTGATGAATATTTTCGTTATTG
>CALGPR010000090.1 GCA_937960425.1 uncultured Lentisphaeria bacterium | reverse complement strand
GAATTGAAAGAAATTAATCGATAAACCTGAGAAAACTGATGGCCAATATTGAACTGATCCGCAATTTTTCAATTATTGCTCATATCGACCACGGCAAATCCACACTTGCCGACCGTTTGCTGGAGCATACTAATACGGTTGAGAAACGGGACTTGCAGGAGCAGTTGCTCGACGGGATGGATTTGGAGCGCGAGCGTGGAATTACCATTAAATCCCATCCGGTTCGGATGCACTATACTTATGAGGGAAAAAACTACGAACTGAACTTGAATGATACCCCGGGACATGTTGACTTCGCTTATGAAGTCAGCCGTTCGCTCAGTGCTTGCGAAGGCGCTTTACTGCTGATTGATGCGACTCAGGGGGTACAGGCGCAGACTGTTGCCAATGTGAATTTGGCGCTTCGGCAGAATCTGGTGATCATTCCATTGATCAACAAAATCGACCTGCCGGCAGCAGATGTTGATATGTGTTTGGAGCAGATGGAAGAAGTTCTGGCCATCCCTCGGGAAGAAGCGTTATTTGTCAGCGGGAAAACCGGGGAAGGGGTTCCCGCTGTACTTGAAGCAATTATCCAGCGGATCCCCCCTCCGAAAATTCCTGATATTGCTGGGACTTGTGCATTAATTGTCGATTCGCAGTACGATACTTATCGAGGGGTCGTAAACTACGTCCGGGTGGTCAAAGGCGAATTTACTCGTGGTTCCAAGGTGCGTTTTCTGCATAATAACTTGGAGAGTGAAATCAAGGAAGTTGGGCATTTCAATCCGGACATGATTGCAGACGATGTTCTTTCTGCCGGTTCGATCGGTTATATCATACCGAACTTGAAAAGCCCGTCGGATATTAAAATCGGGGACACGATGACAGAACTTCGTGATCCCTGTCAAGAACAGTTACCTGGATTCAAGACAATTTGCCCAATGGTTTTCAGCGGGATTTATCCGATTGATACAGCAGATTACGAACAGCTGAAAATGTCTATGGCAAAGCTTCAGTTGAACGATGCTGCTTTCTTTTATCAGGCGGAATCTTCGGTGGCATTGGGGTTCGGGTTCCGGTGCGGGTTTCTCGGGCTTCTGCATATGGAAATTATTCAAGAGCGTTTGCGCCGCGAGTACAATATGGATATCATTGCAACATATCCCAGTGTGATCTATCATGTTTATATGAAAAGCGGTGAAATGGTTGAAGTTGACAATCCTGTTCACCTGCCGGATCCGTCAGGAATTGACCGCATTGAAGAGCCGTATATCGAAGCGCATATTATGACTCCGACAGAATACATTGGCGATATTATGAATCTGGTAATGAACAAACGGGGAATCTGTACCCATACTGACTCTGTTGACGCCAAACACGTCATCATTGTTGCGGAATTACCGATGCATGAAATACTGATTGACTTTCACGATAAGTTAAAATCCATTACTCGCGGATATGGCAGTATGGATTATGAACAGTGTGGATATCGGCCGGGAAAACTGGTGAAACTGGATATTCTGGTTAATGCCGAACCGGTGGATGCCTTTGCGTCGATTGTACATGTGGATATGGCGTACAATCGCGGCCGGCATCTGTGTGAACGCTTGAAAGAAGTAATTCCGCAGCAGATGTTTCAAATTGCGATTCAGGCGGCGATTGG
>CALGPR010000089.1 GCA_937960425.1 uncultured Lentisphaeria bacterium | reverse complement strand
ATCGTCATTGGCGCAATAGTATCCAGTTCATAAAGGTTCATTTCTCCGCCATTGAAAATGCTGTACATATCCGCAGTGGAAAATGGGCCATCCGGTTGGGGATTGTCCGCAATGTTCACATAAAGGCCACAAGTACGAATCGGAGTCATCCGAACAATCAAGAATCCCCGCTTTGTATCCAGAGCTCCGATTAATCGCGGTTGCGACAACTGCTTAATTCCAATCTGCATCCACTCGCGAGAACTTAAATCAAATTCAAAGTGATTATAACTGTAAGTAAGGCATGGTTCCGGATTATTATAAAAATCGGAGTTGATGGCATCGCGGGTATTTCCATCGATCACGCCGAATGCGACAACCCCTTCGTGTCCAGGCAATTGTTCCAGTGACCAACCGTTAAGCAAAACATCATCAGTTGAATATCCTTGATCAAAAACCATTTCGTCAACACTGTGGTAACCAATGGACGACACTGTCGGAATCCGGCAGGAACACTCAATCAATTCCACCTGACGGGAAATTTCAACATCCAACTCTGCTCCATGCCGATTGCGCAAATGGGCAGTTTTCCAGGAAGTTAGTCGCCCGTTAACAACATCGAGCTCCGTCTGCTTTCGATTGATATCTTCCTGAACAATCCAATTGCCGCTGGCATCGTAGTTAAACCCGTAATCACCTCCTTCTGGTGCAGGCCAGAAAGAGTTTCCTCCGATATTATTGACATAAAATTTGGAAGGATTCGCTGCGAGTTCAGCATCGAAGCGGTGGACAATTTCTCCGTCAAGCCGGCAAAAAATCCGTCCCTGCAATGATCCCGAAAGATAAACCTCCCCTTTACTGTTCTCCTGATGAACGCAATTTTCGCCGAAAAGATGATTTTGAGCCATGTCAGCACCATAAAATTAAAATAACAGCATTGAAATCATTTTATTTTCCACAATACAACCATTCCGCAAAAAGTGCAAGACAGAAATATAAATTCTTTTCTCTATGTAATTCATGCGGTCAGGTATACCGAGCCTCCCCCGGCTGCCGTGAACGCCCAATTTCATTTACCAGGCAAAAGAAATTCACAGCAGTTGATTTGCATTTGTATTATATCTGGAACTCATCTCCAACCAGCAAATCCTTTGCCCAATCAGAAAGAGAATTGTCGCGTGCCCCCATAATTAAAATAATATCTCCAACTTCCGGACGGCATCGAAGCTCCCTGTCGGCACTTTCACGTGTATAAGCAGCAACATTCTCTACACCATATTCATTCTTCCACTGTCCGGCAACTTCCTCTGCCGATGGTTTAAACGAACTGGTTCCGCCAGCATAAAAAGGGGTCAACACCAGAAAATGATCCTGGGATCGCAGGTTTTTTTTCAAAATTTCCCCCATTGCCTCTCGTGTAAATCCGAATGGTTTGTATCCGTGTGGCTGCCATACAGCAAAGACACGATGGTCGCCAGCAAGTTCCTGTGCTGCACGAATGCAACAACCGATCTTCTCCGGGTTATGTGCATAATCATCAAAAACCGCAGCGCCATTGACTGTTTTTCCAGCGAAAGAAAACCGCCGGGCCACACCACGGCATCCTGCTCCTAAAGCCAAAGCCTTCTCATAAGATAACCCCATCATTTCCATCAGTACTGCCACCGCCAGCAAGTTTACAGCTGTATGATAACCGATCTGAGGCAATCGCACCGTTAACGCATTGTCGTAAACTGCAAAAGCTTCTCCATCGTTAACCGAATACTCGCGCACAAAGTGCTGACCTTCCCGCCCGGTCCCTCCTCCTCTGGTCGGGTCAAAGACACAAATCTCAATTTCTTCCGGCAATCTCCCCACCAATGCCTCCGCCACGTCGGCACTGATCACTGCTCCCCGTTTGACCCGTTGCAAAAACGCAGCAAATACATTCAGAAGTTCATCACAACTGTAATGATCATGGCCAACATTCAAAACAATAGCATAATCAGGCGAAAATTCTAAAAGACTTTTATCGCTTTCGTCCGCCTCAAAGACCAATGCATCCATACCGGGATGAAAGTTCCCGCAATACATTTCATTGGCAAAAGCATTCACGTGTCCCCCGTCCAGGCAGCCGGCATCAATACCGAAACCATTAAGAATTTCTGCAGCCATTGCCGTCACAGAGGTCTTCCCGCTGCTGCCGGAAACCGCTACAGTAACAGGCACTCTGGATTCCCTGATCGCTTTCGCCAAAGCAGCAGCGCGATGAATCCGTTCAATTCCTTCTCCGGCAAGAAAATCCGGATTACCTTCCTCAACGGCAGTAGAATAAATAAGAAAATCCGGAGTCACGTCATAACGATAAGATCCATCTTGGGGGAAAATACGAATCCCCTGGGCTTTCAACGACTGGAAAATTCTGGAATTTTCCGGCTTTCCGGCATCACGGTCGCTGCCGGACACACAATATCCCAATTGGCGATACAACTGAGCAAGGCCACTCATGCCAATGCCCCCAATCCCAATAAAGTGACATGATTTCATGCCATTCATACTCTTTCCTCCCATTCTTTCAGTTTTTCCCGTTGTTTCCGGCTAACAGGGCGGGATCGGGTTTTATATCCAAATACTTCAAAGTTCGCTGTGCAATTGCTTTGAAAACCGGAGCCGAAACGGAGCCACCGTAGTAACTGTTCCCGCCCGGCTCATCCACAAATACCAACAAGATAAAAGCAGGATTTTCGGCGGGGACAAAACCGATAAATGACGCATTATATTTTTCTGTTGAATATTGTCCATCAATAAATTTCCGGCTGGTTCCGCTCTTTCCTGCGACATGAAAACCCGGGATTGCCGCTCTTGTCCCAGTGCCTCCAGGTTCCGTGACCTTTTGCATAATACTTGCAATTTCCTGTGACGTCTCCGGACGTTGGAAAATCTGAACCGCAGGCTCGTATGGATTCAAACGAATTTCTCCAGTATCTGGATTTTCAATTCGATCCACCAGACGGAGTTTTTTCAATCTGCCATGATCCGCCAATGCGCAGTAAGCGCGAACCATCTGCACCGGTGTTACACCGATTCCATAACCAATCGGGAAACGAGTAATGGAGAGGCCATCCCACTTTTCCAAACTCTTGAATTGTCCACGAGATTCCGGGCGTAGCGGCAACCCGCATCGTTCTCCGAGGCCGAAAGAACGCAGAATATTGTACAACCGCTCCGGCCCCAGTGCCAAGCCAATCTTTGCCGTCCCGATATTACTTGATTTTTTGACAATTTCTGAAACGGGAGCAATTCCCAACCGGGAAGAGTCCCGCATGCTTTTCCGAGCATAAACCCAATAGCCCATTTCACAATCAAATAAAGTATCCGGCGTAATCAAGCCACAGTCAAGCGCCCCCGCAATCGGCAGCGGTTTCATAATGGATCCCGGTTCAAAAGTATCTTCAATGATGCGGATACGGTAGGCCTCCGGCGTATATGTTGAACGATCGTTCGGGTCAAAACTGGGGCGCTGGGCCATAGCCATGACATTCCCAGTTTTCGGATCGACCATAATTGAATAGATAGCCCGGGGATTGATTTCCTCGACGGCGCGGTCAAGTTCTTCCTCCATTATAGACTGAATTGGTTCCTGAATTGTCAGGTAGATATTCCACCCATTACGTCCATCGGTATCTTTTCGGAGACCGTAATAAATCGGACGGCCGTCACGGCCCCGCTCGTAAACACGACTGCCGGGAACAGAGTGCATATCATCATTAAAAAACTTTTCCAACCCCATCTCGGCAATTACTTCATCACGGGAAATACTGGTAAACCCAAGAACATTTGCCAGAAGACGACTCTTCGGATAATTGCGGATATACCCCTCTTCAAAATAGACGCCCTTCCGGATTTTGCGTTCTTTGAGTTCCGCTTTGAGCTTCTGCGTTACCTCATATGGTACTCGATCGGCAATGATGGCATAACGGATAATCTGGGTACGCATACCGCCTTTTTTATCTGGGACTTGTCGTTCTTTGGTATCAATCCGGCGTTTTACGAGTTCCAGCGGGACATTCAGTAGCCGCGGAAAAATTTCGTAGAGTTCTTCGGCAACCTCGTCAGTTATCAATGAAGGGTCAACAAATACGCGCTCGCAAGGACTGTTCCCCACCAGCAGATTACCAGTCATGTCAAAAATTTCACCACGCTCCGTTTTCGTGCTGACTCTGGTCGTATAAATTTTTCTCGCTTTTTCCAGAAGTTCATCATGACGAACGATCTGAACTCCGTAAAGGTGAAAAATCAAATAGCCCATTACGACAAAAAGGAAAACAACCCCCCAGCGGATTCTCCGCCGAATCGCATCATTGCTGCTCTGCAGAGGAGCATGAAACATATCCTACCTCCGGGCTGTGGGAATCTATTGCCGTGTCGTTTTCTGAGAGCGGGCTTTACGGTCTTCAACAATGGCGGCAATTTGCGGTTCATCTGATTGCAAGGGGGTGACCATTACCAGGGTTTGAACCTGGTTGTATTCCGGTTGCACCAAAGGAAGGTTGTGATAGGCAATGCGTTCCCGGATGTATTCCCAACTGCTGAGCTGTTCTTTTTTGATCCGTAAAGCTTTCGCTTCCCGATTCAGCGAACGGATCTTTTCATCGACAGCGCTGACTTCGCGCTGCATGGCAGCAAGCTTCTGGTTCAAAGAAATGCGGTAGTTGACTATGCCGAAAATCACACCGAAAATCACTAAGAGATTCAGTGCAAAGATCCACTTCATCCGCACGTCGCTTTCGCAACGGGGCTTGTACTGTCTGACCGGCCGTCCAACCTGCCGTGCCTGCAGAGATCTGGCTTGAATATTCATCTTTTTTACACTCCCGCTTTTACCAACTCACCCGTTCTTACCGCCAAACGCAGTTTTGCCGGAGCCGACCGGCGATTTGCGTCCAATTCGTCTTTTTGTGCTGTAATTGCTTTTTTTGAAACAATCGTCAACTCCGGTACATGGTTGCACACACAAACCGGAAACTCCGGAGGACAAATACACCCCCGTGTTTTTTCACGAAAAAAATTCTTTACGATCCTGTCTTCCAGCGAATGAAAAGAAATCACCGCCAGACGCCCCCCGGGGGCCAGCAACTCCACCGCAGCCTTCAACCCCTTCTCCAACTCGCCGAGCTCATCGTTGACGGCGATCCGGATTGCCTGAAAAACCAACGTTGGCACCGGCAACTTTCCAGGACGGGAATGACCGAGAACTTTTTCAATAAACGCCGCGAACTCTCCGGTAGTCGCAAACAATTTTTCTTCCCGAGCCTCAACAATCCGACGCGCCAACTTGCGTGCTTCGCGAACTTCGCCATAATCACGAAAAATCCGGGTCAACTCTTCTTCTGATGAGCGGTTGACAATCCGCGAAGCAGTCACTTCACTATCGCTGTCCATACGCATATCGAGTGGGCCGTCAAAACGCCAGGAAAACCCTCGTGACTGATCATCCAATTGCGGCGAAGAAACTCCAATATCCAGCAGGATTCCATCCAC
>CALGPR010000088.1 GCA_937960425.1 uncultured Lentisphaeria bacterium | reverse complement strand
GCACTGGACTATCAATCATTGATTGATGGTTCTTACCGTTATCTTTTTTCACCCAAAACTGATTGGGCGAAATTCTGCAAGATTTCTATTTTTCTGATGTGTGTCAAAGATTATTTAGTTACAAAAGCTGACGAGCAACGTAGTAAAATCATGGAACAAGAAGGGTTTTATCAAGATATAAAAAAACTATCTTCTGACACTACAATCGAAGCTATTGGAACCACAAATTATAATAACTTTATTGAGTCCGTAGATAGTTCATTGAGTGTTATTTATCTGAATGGTTCTGTTAATGACGAATATGATCCCTATAAAAATGCAATTATTCAAAGTTGTCCAATAGGTACAGATGAGTCAAACATACATATTACTGTCCCATTTCTATTCACTCAGAGTGGAATTAAGCCTCTGACGTCCATTACTATGTCTAAGCGATACGTTGATCTTTACAACAGTTTTTCTTCTTGTGATATTATTGCGGTTGTTGGATTTGGATTTAATGCTGATGATGGGCACATTAACGGTTTGTTTAGAGAATTGATAGAAAACGGGAAAAAAGTAATAATATTCAGTTACAAAAGTAACAATTTAAATGAATATAAAGAAAAACTTCGCTTAGACTCATCACGCAATATGCAGGTGATTTCTATCAATGATAGCCGCAAAGTTAATAATAAATTATGGACACAATTTATTATTGATTCTTTGTAAAAGGCACTAACATGGAACATAATTTATTTCCCAAATTTGTGATTACGCCGGTGATGGTTTCGCTCATTGCGGCGATTTGTGAACGGCTCGGGCGGCTGCATGGGACGTTCCGGCGCGATTTGCGGCTGCGGCGGATCAGCCGGATCCAGACGATTCAGGCCTCGTTGCAGATTGAGGGAAATGTCTTGACCGTAGAACAAGTGACTGCCGTCCTTGACGGCAAAAATGTTCTGGCTCCGGCGCGCGACGTGCAGGAAATTCGCAATGCGCTTGCCGCTTATGACAAGTTAGACTCTTGGAATGCTGCTTCGGTTACCGATCTGCTGGATGCCCATAAAACATTGATGACCGGATTGGTTGACAGGCCCGGAGAGTTTCGTTCCGGCAGTGTCGGGATTCAGGGGGGACAGGAAATCTTGCATATTGCCCCTCCGGCCCATCTCGTCCCAGAGTTGGTAACGGCGCTGTTTGATTATCTGCGTTCCGAAGAACTACACCCTTTGCTCAAAAGTTCGATTTTTCACTATGAATTTGAATTCATTCATCCGTTTATTGACGGCAATGGTCGACTTGGGCGGCTTTGGCAAACGTTAATGCTGCAAAACTTCAATCCGATTTTTGCCTATATTCCGGTTGAAAATATGATTCGCAACCGCCAAAACGAATATTATCAGGCACTCAATCAGGCCAATGCCTCCGCGAACAGCGCATGTTTTGTGGAATTCATTCTCCAAACGATTTTCGATAGCCTGAGTGAAACTGAAATCCATCAGGATACCAACCAAGTTACCCATCAAGTTAAATTGCTATTGAAATGTTTGCGGAACGGTTCGGAATTGAGCTCATCCGAACTGTTGAGCAAGCTCAAGTTGAAAGACCGGGTGAACTTGCGCAAAAACTATCTCGTTCCGGCATTGGAAGCTGGATTAATCGAATATACCGTTCCGGAATCCCCCACCAGTCGCAACCAGAAATATCGGCTGACTGTACGTGGGGAACTCGCTATGGAAGGGAAATAATCATGTTCGCGGAAAAATACGAATCACAAATTCCGGCGTTGCAGCTTCTTGCCGCTTCCGGCTGGACGGTGTTGCCGGTTCCGGAGGCCGACCGTTTGCGCAACGGCAAGCGTTCCAATGTGCTTCTGGAATCAGTGCTGACGCAAAAGCTTCACGAAATGAATTCCATCAACCACAAAGGCGGCGTATACAAATTTTCGGAAGCCAATATTCAGGATGCAATTCAGCGGCTGAAGAATATGCCTTACGACGGGCTGCTCCGAACCAATGAAAAAATTTACGACCTACTGACGCTCGGTTGCTCGCTGGAACAAAATATCGAAGGGGATCAGCGCAGTTTCAATTTGAACTACATTGACTGGCGGCATCCCGAGGCCAACGTTTATCACGCCGTGGCGGAGCTTCCAATTGAACGGCGTGGAAGTCATGAAACGGTCCGCCCGGATATCCTTTTGTTTGTCAACGGTATTCCTTTCGTTTCCATTGAGTGCAAAGCCCCGACCGAAGAGATAGAACAGGCCATCAGCCAGACGTTGCGAAATCAACAGGAAGAGTATGTTTCAAAACTTTTTACCTATATTCAGTTGACGCTCGCCGTCAACCGGCAGCAGGCTTTTTACGGTACTGTCGGTACTCCGCGCAAATTCTGGGCGGTCTGGCGTGAACAGCAGGATCGACCGGAAACTGTGAATGCATTGGTCAATACTCCGCTGTTGCCTGCACAGAATGACGCAATTTTCTCCGGAGCTTTTGCCGGAGCACGAACGGATTTCGAAGAACGAGCCAAGCTGTCGCGCGAAACCACCGCTCAGGATCAGACTCTCTACGCCATTTGCCGCCCGGAACGACTGCTGGAACTGGTCTGGCGCTTCATTGTATTCGATGGGCTGGAGCGCAAAGTCGCCCGTTACCAGCAGTTTTTCACCGTCAATGCGATTTTGCAGCGGATTCAAACCTTCACGGAAGACGGTTCCCGCAAAGGCGGGGTCGTTTGGCATACGCAAGGTTCGGGAAAGTCGCTTACCATGGTCATGCTGGCCCGCAGCCTGATGCTGCTTTCCGGCATTACCAATCCCCGGATCGTTCTGGTTACCGATCGCGACGACCTGGACAAACAGCTGGGCAACACGTTCCGCGCCTGTTCGCTGGAGCCGGTGCGCGCCACCAGCGGCAAGCATCTCCTGGAACTGGCGAAATCCGACAAAGTGGCCATTATCACGACTTTGATCCAGAAATTCGACAAGGCATTGAATTCCAGAAGTGAAAAAATCGATTCGCCTAACGTTTTTATTCTGGTTGATGAAGGCCATCGAACGAATTACGGGCCGTTGGCCAGTAAAATGCGGTTGATGTTCTCCCGTGGTTGCTACATTGGTTTTACCGGCACACCGCTGGACAAAAAAAAGAAAAACAGTTTTG
>CALGPR010000087.1 GCA_937960425.1 uncultured Lentisphaeria bacterium | reverse complement strand
TCAAACGGCCATCTGGGACACCGAACCGGAAACCGAAAAACTCTATCTTCAATTTATGGAGCAATAATTCGGTGATCATTGTTCAGCGTTTGCTGCAGAAGAGTACTTTCCGGCAAGTTTCCGCAATGCTGCCAACTGTTTATCGCTGAGTTGGCGCCCATTCTTTACTTGTTCAGCCAAAGATTGATAAAAAGCCTTGTCATCATAAGTACGACGACCTTTCTTAACCGGTTCGCTCCAATTCGTTATTCCAGATAGAACATTCAGAAGTTCTGTTACTTCTTTGGCAACAGTGGGTGACGGGGCTGTCGGAGCCGGAATCGCCAGCAGTTCATTCACTCTGGCAGCATCGATCAACTGCTCCTGATATTTTGCAGCCAGCTTGGCCAGAGCGGCAATTTGGCGCTCCGAAAGAACTTTTCCCGATTCGACCTGTTCCTTCAAGGAATCAAAAAACTTTTTATCATCATAAACTCTGGCACCGATCTTACGCGCTTCCGCCCATTCCACAGGTCTGAAATTACGGAAAATTTCGGTAAACTTGTCTTTATCCTCAGAAGAAACTGTATTTTCCTCCTGCCGTTTCGCTGCCTGCTCCACCTTCCCGGCAACAGAATTCAACTCTTCGGCAAAATTCTGCGTGGCAGCAATTTCTTCCAAATTCGCGATTTGCCCTCGATATTTCACCGCCATTGCCAGCAACGCTTCGTACTGTTTGGCGGTAATGACCTTGTCTTTTTCATATTTTTTCCTGACAGAATCCAGGAATTTCCTGTCATCAAATGTCCTGCGTCCAATCTTTTCCGGAGCAGCAAATTCTACCTTCTCGAGTAAAGAAAGTAAACTTTCTGCCTTGGTATTTTCTGGAGCGCCTTCGTTTTTCGCTCCATTTAACCACGGAAGAAACTTACTGTAAAAATCTTCCAGCATTTTTGTCCAGGAAAGCGTGCCTTCTTCAATTTCATCCAGCTCACTTTCCATTCGCGAAGTAAATCCAACATCAAAAAGTTCCGGCAAAGCCGCAACAAGAAAATCACTTACCTTGCACCCAAGCTCACTCGGCACCAGCTTCCCCTGCTCCCGCAAAACATATTTGCGGCTTTGAAGCGTTTGCAGAATGGAGGCGTACGTTGAAGGACGGCCTATCCCATTTTCCTCCAACTCTTTTACCAGACTTGCGTCAGTAAAACGCGGCGGAGGTTCTGTAAACTTCTGCTCCTTGTCCAATTTTTCGGCGACGACCCCTTCTCCCGATTTCAGCTGCGAAAACAACTCCAGATTCCCATTTCCTTCTTCCTTTTCCGGATCCGCATAAACAATGGTATGACCGGCAAATTTTGTAACAGAAGCATTAGCCCGGAAACAATATTCATGGCCATCTTTCCCCTCCACAATCACATCAACCGCTACTTGACGCAAAATCGCCGGAGTCATCTGGCTGGCAACAAAACGACGCCAGATCAACGTGTAAAGCTTCAGTTGAGCAGCATCAAGCACATTGGCCAAAGACTCCGGGGTCCGTCGCACATCTGTCGGACGAATGGCTTCATGCGCCTCCTGAACGATTCCTTTGCTCTTATAACGATTGGGTTTGGCAGGTGCATACTCTGCGCCATACGTCCCGGTAATAAACTCGATTGCAGCACTCTGCGCCTCTGCCGCAATGTTCACTGAATCGGTTCGCATATAGGTAATCAATCCCACGCTGCTGCCGTCTCCAAGATCGACGCCCTCATAAAGCTGCTGTGCATAACGCATCGTGCCGGCAGCGCTGTAATGCAGAATGTTGTTTGCCGCCTGCTGTAAAGTACTGGTGGTAAATGGCGGTTGGGCATTACGTTTCCGGTCGGCAGATGTTACCTTATCCACAACAAACGCCCCGCCGGTAATTGAGTTGATCAAGGCAGAAGCAGCCTTTTCATTGGTAATCCGGAAATCTTTGGCGTCAATTTTAAACAACCGTGCTTCAAAATTTCCCTTATCAGTAGCAAAAATGGCTTTGAATACCCAGTATTCTTCGGGCTTAAACCCCAAAATTGCCCGTTCACGTTCAACGACCAATCGCAAGGCTACTGACTGCACACGCCCGGCACTGATCCCGCGAGCGATCCGGCTCCACAACAACGGGCTGACCTGATACCCGACAATCCGGTCAAGAACCCGACGTGCCTGCTGAGCATCCACCAGATTCATATCAATCGAAGAACTGTGCGACAGTGCCTTTTCGATTGCCGAACGAGTGATTTCATGGAAAGTCACTCGATGAAAATCCCCCTGATACGCCGGCCGTAACACTTCGCTTAAATGCCATGCAATTGCTTCTCCTTCCCGGTCAGGGTCAGGGGCAAGATACACTTCATCCGCCTTCCGTGCCGCCGCTTTTAACTCGCTGACCACCTTTTTACTGCGTGGAGTATCTGTATACAGTGGCGTAAAATGGTTTTCTATATCTACTCCAAAAGACCCTTCCGGCAAATCGCGGACGTGTCCCATAGATGCCATAATTTTATATCCGTCTCCAAGCATTTTCTTAATTGTGCGTGCTTTAGTCGGAGATTCGACAATCAGTAATTTTTCACTCATAGTTCAACCTTTTCAAATGCGCTAAACTCTGCGCAGGATTCAGACAATTCCTTTTTTACCTTGCCAGTAATTGCAGACTCTGTCAAGTAAGAAATTGATTTTTCATTGTGAATTTGCGTATTGCTTTTTTTGCGCATATAGTAATTTGAGATGAGGAAAACATTCTGTAA
>CALGPR010000086.1 GCA_937960425.1 uncultured Lentisphaeria bacterium | reverse complement strand
CATCATGAATATGAGCTTTATCTCGACTTGGAGAACATAGATCATACAAAAATGAAAGCGAAATCGCCTCAAACGAATGGAATCTGTGAGCGATTCAATAAGACAATTCTCTCAGAATTCTATCAAATTGCTTTTCGGAAAAAGATCTACGAATCCATTGAGATGCTGCAGAATGATCTGTATGAAGGTTGCGGGAATACAATGAATCACGCCCACACAGCAGGAAGTATTGCTATGAGAAAACGCCGATGCAGACATTCCGGGATTCCCGCCTTGCAAAAGAGAAAATGCCGCAGTATGGTAACAATATTCCAAACATAAAAGAAATATGACAAATCGTCAGACGATGTCGTAACTTCTACACACTTGTCTTAACAGGACAATATAAATCTTTCTGGAAAAGTTTTTTACTTTTCCAGATGCAACTTTAGCATGGCTGACTACCTTGCTTCTCCCAAATACTTTGCCAATAAAATATCCGCAGGATCTTTTAAGGTTCTTTGGAACAAAAAACCTGGTAAACAATCACAATAAAAGTCTAAAAGAGGGTTGAGATTCAACCAGAGTTGCCGGACTGACAGCGGCATCCGAAATTTTTTTGCACCGTAAGATAAAAATACTCCAAAAGATTCTGCCATCGCCAATTTCAATTCTGGACGCGTCAGACGACGCCAATTCGCCTCTCCCCGCCCCAACAAAATTACTTTGTTCAATTCCAATACCAGGGAACTTTGAAATGAACGAGGCGGCGCACTGTTAGATACCCAAATGCTCCATGTCGGCAATGGTTGCGCACCGCAAATACCATTATGGAAACAACATAAAACCAGATCATCCGCCCAGATCTGCCAGGATGCAGCTAATTCTCGACAAAATGTCGTTTTGCCCATTCCTGACGGACCGCCAACCAAGCAGACATGCGCCCCATTTGAAACCAATGCCCCATGAAACAAACCAATTGACTCATATTGCATTAAAAAATAAATTGGTAACAGAGAAATCATCCGTAATCCCAATGACGGCAAATCCCCGTTATTGGCCACAAGCCAATCTGTATTGATCTCAATTTGTAATGAGGAAGGATCCTCCATGCAGCAACCTCGTATATAATCTGAAATCAGAAAATATTTTTCTGTATTTTGCATACGACAGGACGAAAAAGATTGACAACATACAACTGCATGGATTTGTTGTACCTCTTCCTCAGAATGTTGAGGTATAAATTCAATCACTTCAGAAAGGTTCATTAACGCAACACATGATGGGCCATCCACTGCATGCCACGTTATTGCTCGTTTCAGCAACGGCAACGGTAATGTCAAAGATACTTCCCCGATCATATCAGCTCCTCCGGTAATGGCCATTCACGCAAATCAGGAAGAAAAGGTATTATTTGCTGCAAACAAGCAAATGGCTTACCAGGACACCCAACATTACACGCACTCAAATAACAGCAGGATGCACATTCCTTCGGTAAAACATAACGCCGAATCCGATGCGGTTCCATAATCTTCCTCCATATTTCTGCCAAATCAACCTCTCCGATATTTGTGATAATTTCGTGTTCATATGATGGACAGGGAATCACTGCTCCAGTATTGGCAATATGGAGAGAACGGCCCATTGCTCCACAGTTTACGAAACATTCTGTCTGATTCTTTCGCGTAACTGGAGAACCACTCCGAAACCAAGCTACCCACCGTCGCCACGCAGCAACTGGTTCAGAAGTCAATAACTGTTTCAGTTGTTGTACAGGCAAATTGCGATGCATCCGAATCACAGCCGCAGTAATAGATGGAGGAATTGTCCAATTCAAAAATTCTTTTGAGAGTGCGTCGGGAGGGTGGACAAAAGCTGTCGAAACTCTGGTAATTCCTTTGGATTCCAGCATATTCAGTGTGGCAGGAAAATTAAAATAATTGTGTTTCCCAATTGTAATCCGAACGGCCACAGGAATACCATTATCCCGCAAAAGCTGTATTCCTTTCCAAACGGCAGCACCGTTGTCCCCTCGAAATTTTTCATGGGCTCCATGAATCCCATCAAACGACACCCGAAATAGATCACAATGCCCAATCTTCCCGAGTTCCGATGCGATTACCGGTGTAATCAGTGTTCCATTGCTGAAGATTAAAAAACGCATATTCCCAGCGGCGGTTCTTCTGCACAATTCCAGGAAATCAGGCCGCATAAACGGTTCTCCGCCCGTGTATTGAATACGCAACACTTTCAACCGGCTCAATTCATCAATAATTTTTTCCCAGAAAAGAGTCGGTTGATCCTGCGATTCTGCGAAAATGCTGTAGCGAGCACAACAATATTTGCAATGCAAATTACAACGCTGTGTTATCGTAATAATTGCCTGAAGTGGGTTGGAACGAACTTGAGCTGTCATCTGTGAAATTCCTGAAATTAATCTCAAAAAAACAAAAATGGCGGTGGAGAGAAACTCTCCACCGCCATATCCGTCATTAATTACCGTCCTGAACAGCAAACACACACAAAGGTGTCGATCCGTCAGAGCCAGGCCCTGCCCCTAAAGCAATGTTCCATGCATCAAAAGCAGTCATTTCCGGAGCTTCATACTCAATTTTTTCGTTTTCCATAACAATCATTTCCTTTCATTGTTTCGATACTTTTCCGACCACATCACATGGTCGGAAAAGTATATGTTCTCTGGCATCAAGCAAGGAAGCCGCTGAGCTTCCCGTCCAACCCATTCTTATTTTTGTCATTCACCAGCCAATCCGAATCCAGGGAACCTCCCAAACTGAGGTCATTGTCAATGCCGTCAAAATCTGAGAAATTGAAACTTGCAGCAGCAACAGTTTCATCACTGTACCCCTGTAAGACCAATGTTCCTTCCTGGATTTCAAACTGCCACCAACCATACCCTTCGCCAAAGAGTTCCGCAGCGGCATCACCATATTGGACGCTTGCAAAACTGGTATTTTTCCAGTCATGTAATTCAAAGGTGACACCGGCAAAGGTCGATTCATCCACATTGGCAACAAATGCCAGCCGATTAGAGCCAGGATCTGCAAAATCAACCAGACGGTCATTGAAAGCCAAGGTAACAGTTGCGTCTTCTGCAGTGAAGCTGATACCATTTTCAACGACCAAGCCGGCAACCATCAGATCTGAACTCTTCTGTGCACGAACATCGAGTGTAAAGCCCGCGACGTCCAAACGGCCATTTACGGTGATTACACCGTAATTCTCTGCGGAAGACATGGCATTGAACACAAGATTTTCCACATTGGCAATCGTTCCATTCACTTTGCAGCTGGCATCCATCGTCAAAGTGTCGTTGCCTTCACCCATGTCGATGTTGCCACTCACTACGCCACCACTTAAGTGAATCACGTCATCACCCTCACCCATGAAAACATCACCGGTAATACTTCCGCTGTTTACCAAGAGGTCATTCCCAGCACCAAGGTGAACCGACCCTTTGAGTGAACCGGAATTATTGACAACATCAACCATACCACTTGCATCTGCCACAAAAACGTATTTTTCCAATTCTGAATCATACGCATAGGATCCAGAAGCTATTGCATAACCGTAACCGGTTGGCTGCTCCTGATATTGTGACCAGCAAACGGCCTCGATTTCACCGGAGTTCACGACATTCATTCCTCCTTTATTCAGGATACCGAATGCAAGACCTCCAAAGTCATCGTCAACATACATTCCATTACTGTGCTCTTCCGGCATAATATGTTCATGATTTTCATCCATCATGAATTCAGCGCGTGCATAGATCGAGCCGGCATTGTCAAGGGTCAGCGTTCCACCTGCATAGATTCCCATAGCATTTGACCGACCAGCTGTAGCACTGAGCAAAGCGTTATCTGTAATTTTCAAAGCAGATCCATCGAATCCGCCGACATTACCATAAGCGTAAATCGCTGCAGCCGTGCACTGCGTATTAGCCATAATGGAATTATATGCTTCGCCGACTAAAGAACTGTTTACAGTAT
>CALGPR010000085.1 GCA_937960425.1 uncultured Lentisphaeria bacterium | reverse complement strand
ATTGTAATTGGCATGGAAAATGCTTGATAACTCGTATTACTTTTTTTGTGAGAACTGTAGGTAGACTAAGTAAATGGAAAGGATTGAAAGGATATGAACACGACCTTTCGACAATCAGGCTGCACCATCCCGGATCAGGGACTTTACAGCTTTGCTCATGAACATGACGCCTGTGGCGTCGGATTGGTTGCAGATTTGAATAACATTCCGAGCCATCAGATTGTAAAGGATGGATTGACTGTTCTGAAAAATCTCATGCACCGCGGTGCCACCGGAAATGATCCGGAAACAGGGGATGGAGCAGGCTTACTTCTGACAATTCCTGATGCTTTTTTTCGTAAAGTTTTTTCAGACAAGCTTCCTGAAGTCGGTTTTTATGCTGTTGCAATGATTTTCGGGGGTGAAGGAATTGAAGCTGAAATTGAAGCAATAGTGACGCAAAAAGGCGGAGAAATTCTCGGATGGCGGGAAGTTCCGGTTAATCTGAATGCAATTGGCTCTTCAGCACGCCAGAGCTGTCCGACGATTCGACAACTTTTTGTCAGCGGGAAAAATTTTCCTTCACAGGAGGTGTTTGAACGAAAACTCTTTGTCATTCGCCGGTTGATTGAAAAACAATTTCCCGAAGCATATTTTTGCAGCTTTTCCAGCCGGAGCATTGTTTACAAAGGACTGCTGCTGGCCACACAACTGGAAAACTTTTATCCGGATCTTGCCAGCGAAGAATTCAAGTCCCCAATCGCGCTTGTTCATCAAAGATACAGTACCAATACTTTCCCGACATGGAACCTGGCTCATCCGTTTCGATATCTTGCCCATAACGGCGAAATCAATACCTTGCGCGGAAACCTGAATCATCTGCGCAGCAGGGAGGCGTCTTTGACAAGCGAACTCCTTGGAGACGATTTGAAGGATATCCTTCCCTTGATTCAGGAGTCCCAAAGTGATTCAGCTTGTCTTGATAATATGTTTGAATTGTTGTGTGCCTCCGGCCGCAGCCTCTGTCATACCATGTTGATGTTGATGCCGCAGGCATGGGGGAAAAAATATCATTTGGGGCGTGACGTTCGTGGTTTTTTTGAATATCATTCTGCTTTGCTTGAACCATGGGACGGTCCGGCCGCTGTCGCTTTTTCAGACGGTATTAATGCTGGTGCCATGCTCGACCGCAACGGCCTTCGACCTGCTCGCTACAAGTTGACTCGAGAGAATAAATTTGTTCTCGCCTCTGAAACTGGCGTTCTGGATATTCCTCCGGAACATGTTGTTCGCTCCGGAAGACTCAAGCCGGGTGAAATTATCTATTGCGATATGAAAAACCATCGGCTGCTTCTGGATGCAGAAATCAAAAATTTTATCGCCAGACGCCAACCTTACCGCCGATGGGTTGAAGAAAATAAAATTTCTGTTCACGGCCTTTTCGCTTCAGTAATCCCTTCAGAGGCAGATTTTAATTTAATCGCTGAAGAACGTCGCTTTGGGTACAGTCGCGAAGATATTGAAATGATTCTCAAGTCGATGGGAGCTACTGGACATGAACCCATTGGCTCCATGGGCAATGATGCTGCACTCGCTGTTCTTTCAAAAAAACCACAAGTGCTTTTTAACTATTTTAAACAACTCTTCGCTCAGGTAACCAATCCACCAATCGACTCGATCCGGGAAGAGCTGGTGATGAGCCTGACCACTTATATCGGCAATAATGGTAATATTCTGACGGAATCACCTTTGCATGCCCGGCTGATAAAACTGCCTCGTCCTGTCCTTACAGATGACGAACTTGCCCGCCTGCGCAACGTTCGTACGCAGGGGTTCAGAGCAGAAACGCTTCCGATTGGGTTCCAGGGGCATCTCGAAGAAGCTTTGGCTTCTCTGACCGCCGGGGCTCTGGCTCTTGTGCGCAGTGGTTGCCGAATTTTGATTCTCAGCGATCGGAATTTGCCTGCCGGCATGATGCCGATTCCTTCTCTCCTTGCCACGGCCGCAGTAAATCGCGCTTTATCCGAGGCAGGAGTCAGGCCGGCAGTCGGGTTGATTGTTGAATCGGGGGAAGTGCGCGAAGTAATGCACTTCGCTCTTCTCCTCGGATATGGTGCTACCGCAGTTAACCCCTATCTCGCACTTGCACAGATAGCTTGTCTTTCGCGCGAAGGAGATATTCCTGTTGATACCGTTACTGCCGCAGGCAACTATATCAATGCTGTCGACAAAGGACTGTTGAAAGTGATGTCGAAAATGGGAATTTCTACATTGCGCAGTTATCGCAGCGGGCAGCTTTTTGAAGCTGTAGGGCTTGATCGCTCCGTAATTGATCAGTATTTCCCGGGAACTGCAAGCCGAATCGGCGGGCTTAAACTCGATGAAATCGAACAGGAAATTCGTGAGCGTTGTGCGATGGCGGCACAGCCTTCCGCATTACTTCCCGTTGGTGGTCAATACAAATATCGGAGAGATGGGGAAGATCATCTCTGGACGCCTGGAAGCCTTGCTGCTTTCCGACAGGCGGTTCAGGAAAACAATCTGGAAAAATACCGTGAATACGCTCGGTTGATTAATCATCAGGCAGAGCACCTTTGTACTTTACGTGGACTTTTTGAATTTCATCACACTGCCGCAATTCCTCTGGAAGAGGTCGAAAGCGTGGATTCGATTGTCAAACGTTTTGTAACCGGAGCCATGAGCCTCGGCTCCATCAGCCCGGAGGCGCATGAAGCCATTGCCATTGCCATGAACCGTCTTGGCGGAATGAGCAATTGTGGTGAAGGCGGTGAAGATCCAGATCGGTATTCCCCCGGCCCCAACGGGGAAAATCGAACCAGTGCAATTAAACAGATTGCCAGCGGTAGATTCGGAGTAACTATCGATTATCTTCGCCATGCAAAAGAGCTTCAAATAAAAATGGCTCAAGGCGCAAAGCCCGGTGAGGGCGGTCAGTTGCCCGGCCATAAGGTTAACGACTTTATCGCCCGCATTCGCCATTCTATTCCACAGGTCAGTCTGATTTCACCTCCTCCACATCACGATATCTACTCTATTGAAGATCTTGCTCAGCTGATTTTCGATCTTCGGAATGCCAATCCTGCCGCCCGCATTTCCGTGAAACTGGTTTCTGAAGCCGGGGTCGGGACAATCGCGGCAGGGGTAGCAAAAGCCCATGCAGACGTTATCTTAATCAGTGGCCATGACGGTGGAACTGGAGCTTCTCCGCTTACCAGTATCAAACATGCCGGATTGCCGTGGGAACTCGGACTGGCGGAAACACAACAGACTTTAGTGCTGAATCAGCTCCGCGGCCATATCCGATTGCAGGTGGATGGTCAATTAAAAACCGGTCGTGATGTGATTATCGGAGCATTGCTGGGCGCAGAAGAATTCGGATTTGCTACCACAATTCTGGTCTGTCTCGGTTGTGTCATGATGCGGAAATGTCATGATAACAGTTGTCCGGTTGGAGTGGCAACACAAGATCCGGAATTGCGCAAATGTTTTAAAGGAAAACCGGAATACATAGAGAATTTCCTCCGATTCGTCGCAATGGAAGTCAGAGAATATCTCGCACAGTTGGGGTTGCGTTCTCTGGATGAAGCGGTTGGCCGGACTGATCTTTTGAAAACCAATCGAGCAATTAATTTTTACAAGGCTCGCCATCTTGATTTCTCAAAAATTTTCTCTCCTGCCATCGGTGTCTGCAATGACGGTACTGTCGCAGCGCATCGATATAATGGAGAAGGGCATGAAGAACTGAAAAATTTTGACCGGATTCATCTTTTACCTCTTCTACCGAAAAAAGGAAATCCGGGAGAAATTCATGACCTTGTAGTGAATTGCAATATCCGCAATGTCGACCGGACGGTAGGAACAGAATTTTCCGGCGAAATCGCTTCTCGCTTTGGCGCAAATACCCTTGCCCATGATGCGATTAAAGTCAACTTCCACGGATGTGCTGGCCAAAGTTTCGGGGCTTTCTTGACAAAAGGTGTGACTTTTGAGTTATTTGGCGACGCCAATGACTTTGTCGGTAAGGGCCTTTCGGGAGGGACAATTATCATTCGCCCAGATGAAAAAGCTTCATTCGCAGCTTCTGAAAATGTCATCGCCGGAAATGTCATCGGGTACGGTGGGACTTCCGGAAAACTCTTCATTAATGGTCAAGCCGGGGAGCGCTTTTGCATCCGGAACAGTGGCATGACCGCTGTCGTAGAAGGTGTCGGAGATCACGGTTGCGAATATATGACCGGTGGACGGGTGGTTGTTCTCGGCAATACCGGTGTAAATTTTGCTGCCGGTATGACTGGAGGTATCGCCTATGTC
>CALGPR010000084.1 GCA_937960425.1 uncultured Lentisphaeria bacterium | reverse complement strand
ACGTCTGATTGCCCAGAGCATCATAACTGTAAAGCGTGGTAATGCCGTCTCTTACAGTATGGCTTACCCGCTTAAATTCATCATAAGCATAGGTAGTCGTAACGCCATCCCGGTCGGTTTCTTCTGAAACTCCGCAACAGCCGTAGGTGCGGGTTACTGTGGACCCGTCGAGATAGGTTGTCGTTCTGGATCTGCCGAACTCATCGAAGTTGCTGTTGACCGTAGAAGCCGTTTTTACATTGACGCTGTTTGCCGAGTCAATGAACCAGCTTTCGGAGGAAACGTTCACTCCATTTTCATTGCTGATGGATACCTGACGGGTGCCAAGGATCAATGTATCACCGTTGAATACACCGGTTTCAGTGGTGTTGGTTTCGGAGTTTCCAGAACGGACATAAGTATAACGGGTTTCCGTCCCATCTGGATTTTCCTGACGTTTGGGACGGATATCGTAAGTTCCATTCGGTCCTTGGGTATACCATGTTTTGGTGACATATTGATTGCCGTTTTCATCAAAACGGATGCTTTCATCCGGATTATTGCCCAAACGATCTTCATAGGTCACGGATTTATTCCTGGAGATTACGACGTCTCCAACCTTCTGAATTGCTGTCGTAGTCCGCTTCTTTGCTGTCCCGTCGTACTCATATTCGAAAGTCGTTACGTAAGTCAGCGATCCACGCAGTTCTGTCTGTTTGATGACTTCATGTTCCGCATTATATTCATAAAGAATGTAATTGCCCTGCGGATAAGTTACTTTTTTCTGTTTGGAATATCCATTTGCTACCGGATCGATATAGAACTCATAGGTTGTCGTTGCACCTTTGACGGTTTCTGATACGGTTTCTTCGCCCCAGGGATATTCACAGTAGGTATAATCCTCCTTGGCAACAGGATTGCTCATAGAACCGATGTAGCGGATTTCACGACGAAGCTTCAAGCCGTTTTCGGTATATTCCTGTTTTGCCAGAATATTGTTGACCCCGTTCTGGTTCAGCTGTGAAATGGTGTAATTCCCCGTTAAATCAGGACAGGACGTTTCGGGAGCGGTAAATCCCCAAGTTTGAGTTGTTGAGGTCGCACCGGAATATTGAGTATTGGTCACATTTAAGGCCGTAACCTCCGGCCCGGCGGTATCGGCAGGGATAGTGGAGTTATAAAGCATTTCAAGCGTTGTAACCGCAATCGGAGAAGCTCCGGTCATTGCCGCAGAAGCATCGGTATCGCTGGAAAGATACTGCGTAATTGTCATCTTGTCAACAAAAGTGAAAGTTCCGACGGTAGCAGTGCGATAACTGAATTCAGAACAATATCTGCCCGTCTTAACTCGGATCGGATAACCTTCTGCATAATTGCTGTTGTTTGCTGCATCTTCTGCGGTCGCAATTTTTACACTGCTGCTGTTGCCGTAAACAAAACGGATTCCGGGATCGCTCATGATGGGTTCACCATCTTCATTTTTACCGATTTGAACAGCCTTGTTGTCCAGCAGACGATAATTCAACTTATCTGCATAAATCTGGAATGCTCCGCCGCTCTTGCCCCATACTCCCTGACCGAAACTTCCTTGAACTTTGACGGAACTGTTCTGGGCGCTTACCCAAGGAGCAGCACAAACACCACCAGAACAGCCGCCCGCCCGCCAGTTGATTGTCAGAATGTCCTCAACATCATCAGATTTCACTAAAGTATTCGCTATGCCGTATTTGGTAACGGCCTTATAGGTGCTGACCAACGTATTTGAATCTTTTTGAATTGGAAGCAAATAAACAGTCTTACGCGTCTTTTCTCCAACTTCCAATGCAAGATCGGCCGCACTTGCTTCGATTTCTCCAGCAGGGTCTTTATAAAGTTCATATGTTTTACGATCGGCTTCAATTTTCAAATAGGCCGTTTCACCTTCCGGAATACCGTTCATGTCCCCGCCAAATGTGATGGGTATGGGCAGGGCATCACAAGGAGTTAAATCATCTATGACCTTCTGTTTTTCTGCATTCGGTGAAACAGCGAAGTTTGCAATAGCAAGCGGATTGCAGACTTTGATAACTCTTCTGCGTACGCCAAGATTATCGTTCGAATCGGCCGGATTATTTTCCGTTCCACAGTGAACATCCACTGTATAACTGCCGACAGCTTTTCCCTTGAATGTTGCAGTTGCTGATCCTGGAGCGCCTGTAAATTCAAAATGATCGGGAATACAACTTGTATTATTGCAATGTGGGTGACTTTTATTCCAGGTTGGATATTTATAGTCTGCTTTGGCGGCTTTATCACTTTCAGACAATTCGGAATCACTGAATCCTCCGAGCACCGGATCAACGGACGGCCAACTGTTCCCAGTTGCAGTTGCAGTAAAAGTTATTGTTGTCGCTTGTCTGGCTTTATTACCGCCATTTTTTGCAGCTTCTGCAGTTATTTCACTGAGAACGTAGAGAGTCTTTTCTTTGGGAGAATTTTTTCCCACCTCTTTATAATAAACTTTTTTATCGACAGGAGCATAGTTTAATGATTGTACACCGGTCGCCTTGACAGTATATTCAAACTCTCCATCTTTACAAGGGAAAAGAGGAATATCTGCCGGAGCCCAGCCTTCCACATTTACTTTAGAGTCTTCACATTTTTTTAAGAATGTTACTTTAAAATCACTTCCGACTTGATCAAATAAAAAAGAATGAGAAGGAGCGTTAGACAAATATGTGCCACCTCCAGTGGGAGCTGGGTGCTTTACTGCATGAGCAAAAGGCCCCGGTTGCTGCATGGGATCAGTTTTGAATGTCCATTTTACAGAACACTTGGTACAAATTGCTTTCTTGAAATATTCTTTCCCATCAGTCAAGTTATTGTCATCCGGATTGCTCCAGTCCATACCAAAACGCAATGATGTTCCCAAGGGGATATTGACATTTTGTAAACTGACATAGCCGCTTCTGAGTGTATGAGGCGGTTTTCCAGTCATATAACACTCAAAAATCCGCCGGTCTGTTTTGGAGGTAGAAAGTTGCTTTGAATGTCCTTCAACCGAAATCCAACCGCTGCAACTGCGTTCGGTATGACAGCTTGCCGTGACAGTAAAATGATAACTGCCAGTGTAAAAGGCTGATGGAGTCGCATCTTCTTCATTGCGGATTTCGTGAGTGCATGAAGCTCTTTTACTGCCAAATTCTTTATCCGAAAGATTATCTCGTTCTCCACACTTGCAGCAAAGTCTATAGCGCTTACAAGTTCCGCTTTTTGAAGCTCTGCTTTTTGCCGCATTTTCCAAATGCGAAAAATCCGTCACAGCAGAACATGGTAAGCTGTTGCCGTTTTCCCATGTCAAAGAGGTCGTGCATTCATATTGCACATCTCCCCAATCATGCAGACAAGGATTATTTTCTTCAGAAAATACGGAAAAAACAAACAGAAGCATTGTCAGAATTGACAGCAGAGGTATATTTTTCATCGCACAGCACTCCGTCGGTTGGATATTTTCTTTATGGCTGCATGGGCGGCTCGTTTTTCAAAATTCTTGCTTTGTGCAATAACTTTCAGAGCTGCAATATCTGATTCATCACCAATTGTCCCCAATCCGGCAATGGCAGAGATGCGAAGTGCCGGATGACTGTTTTCATCAGAAATAATTTTACGTAAACAGTCTGCCAATTCAAGATCTTTTTCCACCGAAGCGACTTGTATTGCGGTAATTCGATTGTTATTGTTGGCAGTATCGTTAAGAGCAATCTTTTTTGCTTGCTGAATGACAGGCGCCCGATCAAAAACTGGACCGTATTCATCCTGATTCATAAGATAATTCAAGGCAAGCATTGCTCCGCCAGAGACCTCACTATCCTCTTCCAACAAGGCCTTGTAAAAGAAATCTTTGATCGCGACGTCTCCGCTTCTTTCATAGAGAGGTCTCAGATGTTGTACTGCATATGCCCGGACAACAATATCCTGATTTTTATTTGAAGCAATAGCAATCAAAGCCGCGCTCTGCCCCGGCATCGGTTTGCTTTGAGCGACTAACCGATTCATCAGATTGTTTTTTACGACATACTCTCCTGTCCCATTGGGAGAATCCTTGATGAAATCAATGATAGCTTGCTGATCCAGCTCGGAAAGATTATCGGGAATAAGCTCTACCGATTTTAGTTTCGCTGCAGTTGGTTGATTTTTATCTAAAACAACAGCCAGATGATTGATTGGAGGTGTTTGGGTGGCTGATTTTTTTTCAATAAAACTCCGTTTCTTGAAATCAGCAGGAGCAACAAAGCCATCAACCTGCTTTGCTTGGGGTTGGCATATATAAAAAATTCCAAGCCAGATCAAGCAGGAAGCAAAAATAATTGTAACGGTCAGCTTATGTTTCTTAATCATTTTTGTCTGATCCCGATATATTCATTGTTCTGATATGCTTTCAGTGTATGGCAAATGGAAGTACTCACCTCATTCGGTCTGATAAAGTTCACAGAATACATTCCATTAGAATTAAAGTCTGCACTCTTAATGCTCTTGTAGACCGTTCCGTCTTCAAACGTTACTCCAGCGACAAAGATGTTTATCCGGAACTCAATATCTGGACGTACCGGTGAGGCAATAATCTGCATATTATATACCTTCATATCATCACTGATGATCAAATCATCCGTTGATGCAACTTGACGAATACCTGTGAAGTTGGAAGAAAATACTTCCACTCCCTGTATTTTCTGAACGGCAATAATGTTTTCTTTTCCGTCTGTATCTATCACCGCATAGTTGTAGCGTTCTTTATTGTCGTCAATAAAAATCTTCAAATATGGTGTTGAACTGGTCTCCGTATCAACAAAAACAGCTTTATAACGGGAGTCTGTTTTAATATTTACTGTTTCAGGAATAGCGTTGATATTCCACTCTCGGCCGTAATGGACAATACAGATCACATCGTCCCGTTTGAATTGATAATCTACGACATTTACTGTTAAAGTCCCTGTTTTGATGCTTTCGCCAGCCGCATTCAAGCTGGTTCCGTTAATGATGTATTTACCGACAGCATCAAACTTATATGCCTGATTTTTGCCGGATTCGCCTGATAAGCTGATCCCTTCTCCAGTCGCAGTCCACGATGCTGCAGAATCTGCATTGGCTGTCAACAACAGAGAATCGCCTTTACGGACAGTCAAGGTCTTACCGGATTCGGCAACAATATCTGTTGCCTTCCAAGTTATGGAAGAAGTTTTCACAACTGCTCCATTTTCAAAGGATACTGTTGCATTGACCGCTGAATTTTCATTAAGATCAATGTTCTTCATCCATTTCTTTGCGGCGAAAACAATTGCTGATTCCGAATTAATTGTGGTCAATTCCGGAAATTCTGATGTACCAGTCAAGCAGAAGGGAGAAACACGGGAAGTGATCACACTTTCAAGCTGATTACGTTTTTCAACAATCTTTTCAGATGCAGTCTGTTCTGCCGCATTGGTTGCTGAAGATGATTCCGAATTCCTGATACAATAGAGTTTCAGCTTTTTGACCAGTAAATCTTCAGTCAATCTGTGATTATCCCAATGAACGGTTACTGAATGAGTTCCCTGTTGCAGATATGGGGTCAAGATTGAAAAACTCTTGGTCGCTGCAGTCAGCTGCTGTATGGAACTGGCTATATACCGACCGTCAATATAAATGTCAAACGGGTTGTCGTTACCGGTTGTATATGCTGAGGCCACAACAAATTCAAGTTTGTAAATACCGGCATTCGTTGCGTTGACCTCATAGGTCAACGATCCTCTGCGTTCTTTTGCATGGGCCATTGTATTTACATTTTCCCAAGAACCTGTAGAGCTGGTATAGTCTGCCCCATTAATTTCATTTCGAAGTTCAAAAAAGACATTATCCAAATTGACATTATTGCCGTTGAGTTTCACTTCTTCGGCATCAGGAATTCCATTCCCGTTTGTGTCTGCATTATTCGGATCTGTAAAATAAATTTTCAACTCCTCGTAGTCGGAAAGCCCATCGCCATCGCTGTCAGGATTCAAATGTGACGTTCCATAACGCATTTCATCCATATCCGACAACTGATCGCCATCACTGTCTTTGCGGGTTGCAATATATTCCAATAATTTGGCCGGAATGTCTTCCAAATGCCAAATAGACTCCGATGCAAAATCTCTCATCGTTCCGCCTTTCACCCCCCATTTGATTTGCAGTTCGGCGGCGTTACGGTAATTAAAATACTGAACCTGAAAAGAATTTATTCCAGATTTCAAGTAAATCGTTGTCGCTTTTTCTCGAGGGCTGTCGATCAAAGAATGACTGAGTATTTCTATTCCATTGATCAGCAATCTCATGCCGTCATTCGACTTTACAAGAAACGAATAGTAGCCATCTGCCGTAACGTCAAAAAATCCATCTGCGACAAGGGCAATCTGTTCTGATTTTCCGGAACCAAGCACATTGCCTGTTGTTGAATTAAAACAGAAATCTCTTCTTACTTCTGTTTTGAATGGCAGCATATTGGTAAATTCTGGCATTGCCGTATTGGATGCAGAGTAGTAGCTGATTTTAGCTCCATTAATTTTTCCGGTAATATCAGACAGGTCAATCGACAATGCGGAAATCGTCGGATTGGACCCCAAGAGAAATTCCTGATAATTTGTCAGACCATCCTGATCATAATCATCTGTCGCTAAAACCGCTGCATTGCCGAAATATTTCTGTTTCCACTCAAAATACCTTTTTTCCTCTTCCGTAAAATCAGGCAGCACCTGAATTGTCGGACTCTTGCTTGACTCAAAACCGGCAACATCTACCGCTGATACACTATATGTATATACTCCATCAGCGAACACTTGCCGTGCAATTCCTGAACTGTTCATTGTTTTGGATGTTGCAACCAGTGTGTCGCCCCGATAGATGTTGTAGTGATCAACAGCTGTTCCATTCTTAGGAACATATTGCCAACTCAACATAAATGCATCCGGATATTTTTTATATTTAAGGTTGTACGGAAACGCTACTGTATTTACGGGGAATACAAATTCAGAAGAACCATCATCGTTTGCAATATTTTCAACAGTAATACCGGAAAAAGGATTATCAATTGTCTTTATGTCAGGCCCAAACTTTATTCCGGGAACCGTATGAATCCAGTCTTCACCTCCAGCAACAGGAACTTTGATCGTTACATTGTAAAGATGAGCGACATAGACTGGTATGATAAACGAATTTCCGTTAAGCGGTAAGGTTCTTACATCCTTATTTTCCTCTTCAGAACTCCAAGGCACTGACGGATAATTGGGTGTTACGTTTTCGAAAGTAATGGTTCCATTGGTTATGCCGCTTGTCACTTTGAGTCCGATAAGTTTCCAGCTTGCAACCTCATTATATAACTTCTGTCGAGTTGCATCGGCGATGTTCTGATCGCGATACACGGCCGCGAGCTGGAGTATACTGTCAAACA
>CALGPR010000083.1 GCA_937960425.1 uncultured Lentisphaeria bacterium | reverse complement strand
TTCATCCGTATCCAGCCAGATAAAAGCTGTCAGGTTCAATCCGAGTTTGCGGTGATCCAAACGAGCTTCATAGGATTTCACATATCCCCTGCGTTCCAGACGCCGAATCCGTTCTAAAATCGACGACGGAGCCATTCCAAGATTACGAGCAATATCAATATTCGATATTTTTGCGTTTTCTTGAATTATATTCATTATCTTGCGATCAACATTGTCCATTATTCGCTCCATTGTTATTTCTATAAAAATATATTCGTTTTCAAAAATTACAAATCAAAAGCGAAAAAAAGCCCGCGCAATTTTTTGCGCAGGCAAAACAATGTGTCCGATAAAGAAAAGATTTTATTCTACAGGCACAGCAACAGAAGCATTTTCGTTGGGCTCCGGCTCTGGTGGTACAGGAGTAGCTGCAGGATTGTTTTTCTCTGCATTCTCCGGCTCTGGAGCAACTCTTTCTCTTCGCTGATTCCGTTTGGGGGCATCGGCCTGGCCGGCTCTTTCCGCACGATCTCTCAATCTCTGTTTCAGAACTTCTACTTTGCCCGGCAAATCCTCGCCCTGCCGTCCTTTGCCCGGGGCAAATATTCCGGGCTTCATCTGCAATAGCTGAGGCATTTTCATTCTCTGTTGTCCTCTGCCCGGGGTGGAATTTCCAGACATTCTTGAAAATGGCTGAGGCTTGTCAAAAGAATTGCAGAAATCGCAATCCATCGGACACTCCCCTTCACTGCGTACCAATGCTTTGCGTAGAGCACGATTTTCAGCGCGAAGCATCTGATTTTCCCTGCGCAAACGCTGCAACTCCTTGCTGTTGTACTGGACTATTCTGTCAAGTTTTTTCATCATTTGCTCCTGATTCATCTGGATTTCCAGCAAAGGATCCATCGACTTACGCACTCTTTCTTTTTTGCCCTGCATGGCCATAAACTGCCTCGCTGGGACATCCTTTGCATTCGATTCCTGTCTCGCTGGAGGTGGCAACTCACGGTCGTCAACAGCTGCAACCTGGCCGGCTCCGGCGAAAAGAGAACCTGACATCAATAATCCCAATAATAAAAGTGATAATTTCATGATCTTTTCCTCCGATCTTTTGTGAATGATTCAGCCTCTATTAAAAGAGTACGCAGGAATTTTTAGCAATCGACAGCTAAAAAGAAAAAATCAGAGAAAATCTTCAAAAAAATCTTCTGCTGTTCCAGTGGCATCTACTCCGGCGTCATTAACTTCTAAAAGAATCCGCAGGGCAACCGGCTGTAAAGGATTGTCAACGAGGATTTGCTTTGCCAACGCCAAAGTCATTTCCTGATAAAGGTCAGCATCAGGATGTCCGGTAAAGCGAAGAAAATTTCCCGCCTGCATGGCCAGCAGTAACAGGGAAGGATCTTCAGCAGAAGAACAATGCCAGACGATTCTTTCCGCAGCCTGTTGTGCCTCCTGTAAATTTTCTGCCTTATATTGTGCTTCCGCCCATGCCCATAACGCCGACCAGTACCCCGGACTGTCTGAATCATATAGCTCCACTGCCGAAGCAAAAAGTTCCGAAGCCAGGACAGGGTTGCTCTGCAGCAAAATTTTCCCCTGCATCAACTTGCTGGACGCCAACTGTTCAGCCGTCATATTCTGAGAGCGCAGAAGAGAATCATAGTGCTGCGACAACGTCATCAGCAAATCCGATGCTGATGGTGTCCCCAGGAGTAATTCCCGAAATTGCTGGTCAGTCTCAAAAATCAGGAAAACCTGATCCAGAGCCTCCCGGGCAATCCGGGCATTTTCTTCTGCAGCCAAACGCAAGCGTGTTTCTTCCCAATACCCGCGAGCCAACGTCAGGATCAGTACCAACGCCAGAAAAATGGAAATCAGAATTCCTGTTGCGGCAACCGGTTGCCGTTTACACCACAGCCATGCTCGATGGAAAAAGGGACAAAGGCGGGCCTGAACCGGTTCGCCATTCAAAAAACGGTGCAAATCGGCGGCAAATCCTTCTACGCTGGCAAACCGATCGCGGGGATCCCGGGCGGTTGCTTTGGCAATGATTTTTGCCAGGTCCCGGGATCCGTGCCATGGGGGAAGTCCAAATTCACAAATCTTTTTAGTTAGTGTTGCTGGCGCTGAATCTCCAAAAGCCGCTTTGCCGGTCAGTAGTTCAAAAAGAACCACGCCAAGGGCATACTGATCACATTCATAAGAATCCCCCTGCCCGGTCAGCCGCTCTGGCGCCATATATCGTAACGTTCCCTCATGGTGAATTGACCGCGTGACATCGTCATCGAGCAAAGCAGCGAGCCCGAAATCACTCACATGGATATTGCCATTATTATCCAGGAGCAGATTACCGGGTTTGATATCACGATGGACAATATGATTCCGGTGCGCATAAGCCAATGCTTCCGCAGCCTGGCAAACCAATTCTGCGGCTCGGCGTTCCAATTCTTTTCCAGATGCGACAGAGGTACACCAGTCTATTGAAAGCGCTCTGCCGCCAATATTTTCCATCACATAATAGAAGTACCCGTTTTCAGAACCAGCTCCGTACACTTGGACAATATGAGGGTGGTGAAGTCCGGCAATTAAACGCGCCTCCGTAAAAAACCGTTCTCTCTGATGTGCGTCGACCGCGAGCTGAGGAGAAAGAATTTTAATCGCCACCCCGCGATTCAATGATTTCTGACTGGCAGCAAAGACCGTTCCCATCCCCCCGGTTCCGAGGCACTCCCCGAGGATAAATTCTCCCAGCTGCTGTGGCCATCCCATTGGCTTTGACGATTCATCAAGCTCCAATGCAATTTCCAACAGAACTCTCAACTCTTCTGCAAAATCCGGATATTCCGCAATGAATGCCTCTAAAGGCGGAGCACACCCTGCGCGATGCAATTCGGAAAAATGCTCAATTGCTTCTTCAATTGTATTGGGCTTCATTCTGCAAACTCCGTACAATCCTCCAACAACCGTCGCAATCGCTGCAATGCTCTCACATACCTTGCGCTGGCGCTGCCGCCATCCAGCCGCAGCATCGCTGCAACTTCAGCATTGCTCAATCCTTCAAAATGGCGCAATTCCAAAATTTCACGATCTTGATCTGAAAGTTTCAAGAGAAGAGCCCGCACCAATGCCTTTCTGTCGGCATCAGCCAATTGAGTCCTGGGAGAATGTGCTGAAGCGGGAAGGGAATTCCAGCGCGGCGACTCCGTATTTTCTCCTGCCGGGACATCAAACGCAATTTCCCGATGCCAATCCCGTCGTGCTGCTCCCAAATTTCGCCGTTCCAGATCTACTAACGTTTGAATCACAATGGTACGCAATTTAATGTAACTCGATATTTCAGGGTGTGCAACAAAAGCTTCCCGCTTGCGCAGCAGCGAAGCAAAAGCATCCTGAAGAACGTCATCAATACTCATGCGCCCGGTCAATTCTGCAGGGAATCTTGCAATAACCAGCCGCTTTAAGCGATCTCGATAGCGAATAAACTCCGCTTCGGGACTTATCGTCGAATTTTCCATACCGAATTGTGCCTCTTATCGAATTATATTTGTATCATTAAGATAACCGTAGAAAAACAAGTGTCAAGAACTGGAAAAAATGAAATCATCATGTATACTTTTTCCCCGGGAATTCTATAATCCACTTGGGAAAAAGGTTTTGAAAAAATGAAAATTTATTTATTGACAGACCTGGAAGGCCCGACGGGAGTCAACGGGCGTTCCGACGGAATCGGAAATGATATCATCAACGAGTCAGCCTCAGGGGAAGCTCTCGTCAACGAAGTCAATGCCTGCATTGAAGGGCTTCTTGCCGGAGGAGTTACTGAAGTCATGGTCGTTGACGGCCACGGCGGCAGCAATTCAATTGTTCACAAGCTCCTTCATCCCCGGGCGACCTTTCTTCAACTTGGCGGAATGGCGCCAGTCAATCTCCTTGACGCCTCATTTGACGCAGCGGTGCAAATCGGCGCTCACGCCATGCAGGGATCATCCGCCTACATGAATCATACCTTCAGCAGCCATTCTATCTGTGAAATGCGAATTAACGGCCGCCCGATCGGAGAAATCGGGGTCAGCGCTCTGATGGCTTCCTACTTTGGAGTACCGACCGTACTGGTCAGCGGGGATCGCAATGCCTGTGAAGAAGCAAAAAATGAGCTTGGTTCTTCAGTACGGACTGTGGAAACCAAAAAAGGCCTTTCCCGTTATACCGCCATCAACCGGCCAATAAAACAAGTCATCGAGGAATTAAAACAACAGGCAGAGCTTGCTGTTGCCGGCCTCAGTCGAATCAAACCGCTGATGGCGGGGCCGTATGTGATGGATTTGGAAGTCATGAGCCCGAATCAGGCTTTTGTCTACGAAATGCATGGGGCAGAACGTACCGGAGACCGTACCATCCGGATCACCAGTGACGACATCATTGACTTACTGGCGCAGTACCAGGGATGGGCAAAAGGTGTACATAACCGGAAATTCAATGTCACACCAGCAACGCGTGATCTTTACTGCTGACTTTCACGAATTTTGCGCATTATGCCCTGAATGAAAGCGCCTTTGGCGTCAGTATACGCGATTCTGTCGCCTTTACTGTCCCCAAAGGCGCTTTGCTTTACCACTTCATATTCATGCGCATCTTCAGGATGTGCACGAAGCCAATCCCGAAACAACAACCGCTCCCAGAGAGGGGAATCTGGCGCAACAATATGCAAATGAGCAATCCGCTTACCGGCATGATCACGGACAATCACCCAGCTATACCAGGGCTCACCGTCATCGCCGAATGTCGGGCGCCAGAAGACATCACAACCGTGTGGTTCAAATATCCGTACAATTCCCGGATGAGCAGCAATACTGTCGGGAACCTCGAGCAGAATATCAATAATCGGTTTTGCAGGAGGCCGGGAACTGCGGTTGAACCGAAGTGTTCTATCCTCCGAAAATATCCTTCGCCGGCAATAGAAATAATCCACTGTCGTAACTCCTTGAAACGTCCCGGATAATTTGGATTGCCGGGAGCAAGTTCAACTTTCTCTGCAACGACCCGCTGTATTTTTTCCTGCAATGATTCCATAAAGTCAACAGGGCTTCTTTTGATTAATTGCCCGGATAACCCGGCAGGGATTGCCAATCGCAAGAGAATTGGGCGGAATGTCTCCGGTCACAACGCTTCCCGCGCCAATGACACATCCGGATCCAATTTTTACTCCCGGCAACACAATCACCCCTCCCCCCAACCAGCAGCCATCGCCGATAGTGACTGGCAACGCATAAGTGCGGACAAAGTGCTCCCCGCTTTCAGGAACCCAGTCTGCAACCAGACGTTCCTCCAATTCTATCGGGTGTGTAGCGGTATAGATTTGTACATTAGAGGCGATCATCACATTGCTTCCGATTGAAATCTGATTGCAATCAATAAAGGTACAATTCATATTGATAGAAACATTATCACCCAGGCAAATATTGATTCCGTAATCACAGAGGAACGGTTGCCCGACGGAAACATTAGCGCCCATTCTTCCCAGAAGTTCACGCAGCAACACTGTCTTTTCCGATTTTTGTTCAAATTCGAGCGAATTATACCGCGTAAGCAGTTTACGGGTACGGCTTTTAAATTCCAGAAACACTTTGTCATGACAGTTGTACAGCTCCCCTGCCATGCACTTCTCAAGCTCAGTCTTCATAGGAACCTCCGTTGTAATCGATCGCAGTACAATATCTTATAACGTTCTTTGCCTTCTAAAAATTAAGCCCAATCATCTCCTATAACTCTCTTTACGGCATAATATGGCATCTTCCCCCAACAGATCAACCCGGAAACAAAAAAAAGAGTGTACTCCCTTTTTTGGGGAGTACACTCGAAAAAACAACTTACCGTTTACCGGATTACTTACCGGAAACAACGCCGTGGTCGCGGAACATACGAGTTACAGAGAACTCGCCGAGCTTGTGACCAACCATGTTTTCGGTAACGAATACCGAAACAAAGCTCTTGCCGTTATGGACTTCAAAGGTATGGCCGACAAAATCCGGAATAATCATGGAACGGCGAGACCAAGTTTTGATCGGTTCCTTTTTGCCGCTCTGATTCATTTTTTCGACCTTATCGAGAAGATGAGAATCCACGAACGGTCCTTTCTTAATCGATCTGCCCATTACTTCTTCCTCCGTTCAACGATGAACTTGTTAGAGAGCTTCTTCGGATGACGGGTACGCTTACCCTTGGCAAGCTGGCCCCACGGAGAAACCGGATGACCGCCGCCGGAAGAACGGCCTTCACCACCACCCATCGGATGATCGACCGGGTTCATGGCAACGCCACGAACATGTGGACGTTTGCCAA
The DNA here is from genome assembly GCA_937960425.1 of uncultured Lentisphaeria bacterium. Classification (GTDB taxonomy): domain Bacteria; phylum Verrucomicrobiota; class Lentisphaeria; order Victivallales; family Victivallaceae; genus UMGS1518. Next base: position 5,795 of record CALGPR010000083.1, on the reverse strand, counting down.
GATAACGTTTCTTACCAGCTTTACCGAGCTTGGTGTTCATGAAATCAGCATTTCCAACAACACCGACAGTAGCACGGCATTCGACGTTAATCATGCGGACTTCGCCGCTCGGCAACTTGATCTGCGCATAACGCTCTTCCTTACCACGGAGAGTGGCACTCTGACCGGCAGAACGGACAAGTTTGCCACCGCGGTTCGGCTGCATTTCGATATTATGCAAAACAGTACCGACCGGAATGTCTTTCAAACGGAGAGCATTCCCCGGCTTGATTTCAGCCTTGGGGCCGCTGGACACAACCTGACCGATCTTGATCCCTTCCGGAGCAAGAATGTAGGCTTTTTCGCCATCCGCATAAACGAGCAGAGCAATGTTGCAATTGCGGTTCGGATCGTATTCAATTGTGGTGACTTTCGCCGGGATGCCTTCCTTGGCGCGGGCGAAATCAACCATACGATAACGGCGCTTGTTGCCGGCACCGCGGAAACGGGTAGTGACACGACCATAGTTATTACGACCGCCGGAAGATTTCTTCCCTTTGACGAGACTCTTCACCGGAGTGGAAGAAGTAATCTCGGCAAAATCAGAAACCGTCATATTCCGTCGGCTGGCAGTGGTCGGATTAAAACTTTTAACAGCCATTATATTACCTCACTGACATTAAGCAATTTCGATAGTGCCTTCGGACAGAGTCACAACGGCTTTCTTCCAGTCGGGGCGACGGCCCGGTTTGACCGCGCGACCAGCACGCCTGGTCTTGCCAAGATAATTCATGACATTGACCGACTTGACCTTGACATTGAACAGTTGTTCAACAGCGCGGCCAATTTCGATTTTTTCTGCCTTCGGATTGACCTTGAAAACATACTTGCCAGCAGCTGCCAGCTCATTATTTTTCTCGGTAATCATCGGAGCGATGATGATATCATAGACGTCTTTCATATGAAATACTCCTTCGTCACTTAGCCCAGACGCGCAATAAAGGCATCCAAACCATCCTTGGTGAACAATACGGAGTCGAAACGCAACAGTTCGTAAACGTTGACGCTGACCGCCTTGCGAAGAACGACCTCTGCGAGGTTGCGGGTTGCGCAAACAACGCTGTCTTCATAATCTTCCGTAGCAAGCAGAACTGAACGGTCATCAAGATTCAAATTCTTGAAAATCGCAACAGCACTCTTGGTCTTGTGATCGGCGACTGCAAACTGGTCAACCACAATCACACTGCCATCGACGACGCGTTCGGAAAACGCACGCTTAAGCGCAAGCTGGGCAACTTTCTTATTGACCTTCTTGCTGAAATCACGGGGAGTAGGACCGAAAGCAACACCGCCGCCTGTCCAAACCGGATTGCGGCTGGAACCGGCACGGCCACGGCCGAGCCCCTTCTGACGGAACGGCTTGGCGCCGCCGCCACGCACTTTGCCGCGCGTCTTGGTACAAGCAGTACCGGCACGCAGGCCTGCCAGAAATGCAACCACACAGTCATGAACCGCCTGTTCGCCCTTTTCCAGCTCCAAAGCACCCTCCGGGAGTTCATAAGCGCCAATACGCGCCCCGGTGGAATCAAACATATCCAATGATTTAGTCATCTTTATCACCTTACTTCGCCGGTTTCTTGACCGCGTTCTTCAGCAGGAGAACGCCACCATTAGCACCCGGGACAGCACCGCGGACCAGAATCACATTGTCCTCGGGCATCACACGGACGATCTGAAGGTTCTGGATCGTACGGCGGCAATTGCCCATATGTCCGGGCATCTTTTTACCACGATCGACACGGCCGGGAAATTCGCACTGTCCGATAGAACCGGTACGACGAGTCCACGCACCACCGTGGCTGGCACGACCACCGCCGAAGCGGTAACGCTTGACAACGCCGGCGAAACCGCGTCCCTTGATGGTGCCGGTAACGTCGATGTAATCATTTGCTGCGAAAACATCAGCCTTGAGTTCACTGCCGAGTTCCAGATTCGCATCTTCTGCGGTGCGGAATTCACGGAGGCAAACCGGGCCGAATTCTTTGTAGTTGGCTTTAGCGCAATGTCCCAGAACCGCTTTCGTCATGTTCTTGGCTTTGCGCCGCCCAAAGCCGAGCTGAACAGCACTGTAGCCGTCACGGGCCTTGGTCTTGAGATCAACGACAACGCACGGACCTGCTTCGATTACAGTGACTGGAACAATCCGCCCCTGCTCATCGTAGATCTGCGTCATCCCGATTTTCTTACCGATTAAATTTTTCATTTTAACTCCTTTCGATACATACTCCCAATCGGTCGGGAGCATTGGTATCGTTGGGTGGTACTAAGGGGAGGTGTCCGCCCTCAGCCACCGATTTTCACGGAAATATCCACCCCAGCAGGCAAATTCAGTTTCTTCAGCTCATCGACTGTTTTTGCCGTAGGATTGATAATATCCATCATACGCTTGTGCGTTCTGATTTCAAACTGTTCCATCGATTTTTTGTCGACGTGGGGGGAACGGTTGACCGTAAAACGTTCGATCCGGGTCGGAAGCGGAATCGGACCGACAACCATAGAACCAGTGCGCTTGGCGGTATTCAAAATTTCCGCTACCGACTGATCCAGAATACGATGCTCATATGCCTGCAAACGGATTCTGATCTTCTGAGTCTTACCGTTAGACATGGTTATTTCTTCTCCATAACTTTATCTTGAATTGCTTTTGGTACCTTGGCAAAGTGCGCCGGCTCCATTGAGTAGGAAGCGCGGCCGCGAGTCAACGAACGGATCGCAGTTGCATAACCGAAAAGTTCGGCAAGCGGAATCTGCGCGTGAATCTTGGTAAATCCGTGCTGACTGGATGAATCCATCTCAACAATACTTCCGCGACGGGCAGTAACGTCACCAATGATTTCGCCCATGTTTTCATCCGGGGTGACAACTTCGACCTTCATAATCGGCTCAAGAAGAATCAAATCTGCCTTACGGGCAGCTTCTTTCAATCCCATGGAGCCGGCAACCTTAAAGGCCATTTCTGAAGAGTCAACCGGGTGGTAAGAACCGTCAACGATATCAACTTTAAAGTCAATCAACGGATATCCGGCGAGAATACCGGTCGCAGCAGCTTCACGAATACCGTTTTCAATCGGTTTGATATATTCTTTCGGAATGTTACCACCGACAACCTTATTCTCAATAACAATACCGGAACCTGACGGAAGTGGTTCGATATTGAGAATGCAATGGCCATACTGTCCGCGACCGCCGGACTGACGAACAAACTTGCTGTCTGCCGTAGCCGCCTTTGTGATCGCTTCACGATAAGCAACCTGCGGCGCGCCAGTAGCGCATTCAACCTTGAATTCACGGATCAAACGGTCAAGAATAATTTCCAAGTGCAACTCACCCATACCGGCGATGATGGTCTGACCGGTTTCTTCATCACTGCGCATGGTAAAGGTCGGGTCTTCTTCCGCAAGTGCGGCAAGCGCTTTGAACAATTTGTCGCGATCACCAGAAGACTTCGGTTCGACTGCCACAGAGATAACAGGTTCCGGGAATGTCATCGATTCCAGAACAATCGGATCTTCTTCAAGACAGATCGTATCCCCTGTAGTCACATTCTTGAGGCCGACCGCAGCGGCAATATCGCCGGAATAGATCACTTCACGTTCTTCACGGCTGTTAGCGTGCATCTGCAGCAGGCGCCCCAAGCGTTCACGCTTGGCAGTACGGGGATTATAAACTGTTGCTCCACGTTCTGCCATACCAGAGTAGACGCGGAAGAAGCTGAGCTTACCGACAAACGGGTCAGTCATAATCTTGAAGACAAGCGCGGCAAAGTGCTGCATATCTCCGCAATGGCGGGTAATCGGTTCGCCAGTATGTGGATCAGTCCCTTTGATATCCCAGATATCAACAGGGCTGGGCAGATAGGAAACAATGCAGTCCAACAGTGGCTGGACACCTTTGTTTTTGAAAGCGGAACCGCAGCAGACAGGAACAATTGAAGCGGATAATGTTGCGCGACGGACAGCAGCGACCAACTGTTCAGTAGTAGGAGTTTCTTCCGCCAGGAAAATTTCCATGATTTCCTCATCGCACTCTGCGAGGCATTCAATCATGTGATGGAAGTATTCCTCCCGGAGATCCTTCATATCGTCCGGAACTTCCGTCTCGCGCATAATGGCGCCATTTTCATCGCCATCAAAGTAAATCGCCTTGTTGTGAATCACATCGACAACACCGGCAAAATCAGCTTCCTTACCGATCGGCAGCATAAGCGGAACGGCAGTAGCATGCAATTTGAATTTCAACTCATTGACGAGGCCATAAAAATCAGCCCCGGTACGGTCCATCTTATTGCACATGGCAATAATCGGAACGCCATATTTTTTGGCCTGACGCCAAACGGTTTCACTCTGCGGCTGGACTTTTCCAACCGAACAAAATACAGCAACGGCACCGTCAAGGACGCGCAAAGAACGTTCAACTTCTGCAGTAAAGTCTACGTGTCCGGGAGTGTCGATCAGGTTAATACGGTGCCCCTTCCAGAAGCAGGTTGTCGCAGCGGAAGTAATGGTAATCCCACGTTCCTGTTCCTGCACCATCCAGTCCATGGTTGCAGTACCTTCATGGGTTTCACCGATCTTGTGGCTTACACCACAATAAAAAAGGATGCGCTCGGAAAGAGTCGTCTTACCGGCGTCGATATGCGCCATAATACCGATATTACGGGTTTTCCGCAGTGGAACCTGACGGCCGGGCGCTTCCTTAAAGACTCTGTCTTGATTATCACTCATAATTCCAATTACCATCTATAATGAGCAAAAGCCTTATTGGCCTGCGCCATTTTGTAAGTATCATCTTTCTTCTTCACAGAAGAGCCAGTTCCTTCAAAAGCATCGAGCAATTCTCCTGCAAGAGCTTCAACCATGGATTTGCCTTTGCGCCCACGGGAATAGGTAGTAATCCAACGCATTGCGAGTGCGACCTGGCGTTCATTACTGACTTCAACGGGAACCTGATAAGTAGCACCACCAACGCGGCGGCTTTTTACTTCAAGTTTCGGCTTGACATTCTCGAGAGCCTGATTGAACACTTCGATCGGTTCCATATCCGGCTTGCGTTCATGGATTAAATCCAGAGCCTTGTAGACGATATTCTGGGCTGTGGATTTTTTACCACGACTCATAATCGTGTTGATCAAACGCGTAATCAACTCACTGTTGTACTTGACGTCGGGAGTCAAATCCCGTTTCACTACACTGCGTCTTCTCATACTTTAACCTGTAATATCCTTAGTAAATTTGCTGTATTTAGTTGTCAACAAACCAACTGTCGGCTAAGCCAACAGCAAAAATCGCCGATCCAACAAATGATTATTTCTTACCCTTAGCAGCGGCGCCGCCTTTGGCAATCTTGACGCCATATTTGGAACGCCCTTGTTTACGATTTGCGACACCGAGGCTGTCGAGAGCACCGCGAACTACGTGATAACGAACACCAGGCAAGTCACGAACACGACCACCTTTAACCAGGACAACAGAGTGTTCCTGCAAATTGTGCCCTTCGCCGCCGATATAGGCAGTAACTTCCTGACCGTTCGTCAGACGAACACGGCAGATTTTACGCAAAGCGGAGTTCGGCTTCTTCGGGGTACGGGTCGTCACCTGCAAGCAGACACCACGACGCTGCGGGCAGGCACTCAAAGCACGGGACTTGCTTTTCTTAACCTTGGCCTGACGGCCAAAGCGAACCAGTTGGTTAATAGTTGGCATTTTCCTTCATCCGTTTTTTTATTACATCAATTGAAATTCAAATACATATTTAAG
>CALGPR010000082.1 GCA_937960425.1 uncultured Lentisphaeria bacterium | reverse complement strand
CTTCAAAGGCAAGGAGCTGTTGCGCTTGATTTGTAAAATCTCTTTTGACTCGTTAATGTACTCTATTATCGTAAATCTGTAAAATGCAAAAACAAGGTTTGGGAGAAAATATTTATGAATTTCGCGCTTGACAATCGCGATTTTGCACTTTGCGCTTCGGATGAGGAGCTTTGCCGTGATTGCGAGTTTGATTTTTTCAAAAGCACCGGCAATGGCGGCCAGAAGCGGAACAAAACGTCCAGTGCCGTTCGCATTATTCACCGTCCGACCGGGTTGCAGGTCACCGATTGCTCCGAGCGTTCGCAACATGCCAACCGACGTGCCGCATTTGCCAAATTGCGATTGGCTATTGCTGTGGCGTACCGCTTCCCCCCAGATGGCACTATCGTCGATTTGACGGTCTCCTGCGCTTCACAACGATACCCTCTGACGGTAGCAAAGGCGCTGGATGTGCTTTCTGCTGCAAACTGGGATCCTGCCGCAGCGGCTGTTGCGCTGGGGGTCAGCAAGAGCCGGCTGCTGAAATTTCTCGCGCGTGACGGGAGTTTGGGAGAAGTGGTAAATCATGCCCGGCAAAAGGCTGGTTTGGGATTCCTCCATTTTTCATAAAAACAACAACCGGTTTGACGTTTCCGCTTCGAGCCTGACGGTAGCCTGAAATCCCCCCTTGTGTGAGCTTCCGCCTGCTTTCTATTTATGTCCCTTGGGGGATTTGAAGCGTTTTTCCAGTTCTTCAACGGTTTTTTCAAATACTTCCAGTGCTTCTTCGATTGGCGTTGGTGTTGATAAATCTACACCTGCGTCTGCCATGATGTCGAGGACGTCTTTAGATGCACCAGCTTTGAGAAAGCCGAAATAGCGTTCAATCAACTTCGGATCGCCTGAAAGAATATTCTGCGAAAGTTTTAACGCAGCAGACATACCAGTAGCATATTTGTATACATAAAAGTTGTAATAAAAGTGGGGAATCCGCGCCCATTCCATTGCAATCAAAGGATCCGGTTTTACCGCATTTCCGTGGTAAAGTGCATTGAGTTCTCCATATTTTTTGCTGAGAGTATCTGCCGTTAAAGGAATCCCTCTGGCAGAAGTCTCGTGCATCCAGAGTTCAAATTCCGCAAACATTGTCTGCCGGAAGATTGTGCCGCGGATCTCATCGGTCAGGTGGCAGAGTAAATAGGTTTTAAGCGTTTCATCGTGCGTTGTATTGAGAAGGTAATGGTGCAGCAGCAACTCATTGGTCGTTGAGGCCACTTCGGCAACAAAGATACTGTAATCGGCATAATGAAAATGCTGGTTGGTGTTGGAATAGTAGGAATGCATCGAGTGGCCGAGTTCATGGGCAAGGGCGAAAACATCGTTGAGAGTATCATTATAATTGAGCAGCAAATAGGGATTGGTATCGTAGCAGCCGCTGGAGTAGGCCCCGGAGCGCTTGCCTCGGCATTCCGGAACATCAACCCAGCGTTCAACAAACGCACGGTTGAGTGTTTTGCTGTACTCTTTGCCCAGCACAGATAATGCTGATTTGACGGTAGAGACCGCTTCCTCATACGAATAACTTTTGCGACAATCCGGTAACAATGGGTTGTATATGTCGAACATATCGAGTTTTTTCAAGCCGAGGACTTTTGCCCGCAGTTTCATATATCTGTGAATTGCCGGAAGTTTGGCATGGACAGCCGCAATCAAATTCCGGTAGACGTTTGCCGGGACATTGTCGTCAAAGAGAGACTGTTCCAATGCCGAATTGAAGTGACGGATTTTGGCGGAGAGAACATGGCGTTTGACTGTGCCGTCCAGCGTCGTGGCGAATGTGTTGCGCAGTCCGGAATAGGTTTTGTACAGTGTCTTGAATGCGTTCCGGCGAACATTGCGGTTTTTATTTTCGAGAAATCCGATGTAGTTGCCATGGCTGAGTTCTACCTTTTTTCCGTCTTCATCAGCAATTTTCGGAAAAACCAGATCGCTGTTGTTTAAGCTGGAAAATGCCTTTTCTGATGTTCCCAGCACATCGGAAAGCTGGCTGAGGATTGTTTCTTCTTTTTCGCTCAGGGTGTGTTTCCGGCCGCGCAGAAGTTCTTCGAGGCTGCGGCGGTAGAAGGCGAGTTCCGGTGCATTGAGAAGTTCTGCCATGCGTTTTTCCGGAATGGCCATAATTTCGGGATCGAACCATGCCATTTGTGCTGATACTTCCGCAAAAAGTGCTTCAATGCGTTCCAGTCGCGACTTATTTTCACTGTTGGTCGTATCTTCGTCGGAACGGAGGTGGGCGAAGACATAAACTTTTTCTGCGATACGGATGATTTCATCGGATTTTTCAATTGCCTGCAGCAGTACTTCTGGTGAGTCAGCAAGATGGCCTTTGAATTGCAAATAACTTTCAGCAAGGGGAAGAATCCGTGCAAAGTCTTCTTCCCAGTCTGCAATGTTCTCATAAATTGCGTCAAGATTCCATGTCAAATCTTCCGGCAAATCGCCGCGAAGCGGAAGTTTTTTACTCATAATGTCAGATTCTCCTGAAATGTTTGTCATACAATACACCATTGGTTTTTCATTTCAATTTTTTTGTTGCGACAGTAATGAAATCTTTGTTTTTTTCCCATGATGGTTGTTTCCGGTGAATGCTGCAAGTATAGTATTTTCAAATTTTATTCCAACATACAGAAAAGGACTGCGGAAAGATGAATACGGATACAATTCAGGCAACAGAAAAAATTTGGCACTTGGAGTCCATTGATTTATCGAAAGTTTTTCAGGATGTACGTGTGGCGCATTTAAATGAGACGATTGATTCAAAAAACTTTGCCATTAACGGACACTCTTTTGCCTGCGGTATTGGGACGATGGCCAATAGCGATATTCATATTGCGCTGGACGGCAAAGCGCGTTGCATTCGGGGAATCTGTGGTGTCGATGACGAAAGCGAGACGTTCGGTGCCGCAGAGTTTATTATCCGTTCCCGGGATAATGGTGACGTTCTCTGGCGCTCAGGAATCCGTCGCAGAGGAGATGAACCGGTCCATTTTAATATTTCACTGGATAACGCTCGAGGGATTGCTTTGCAGCTGATTTCGGTTGGCGATGGACACCCGCATTATCATGGCGACTGGATCGGCGTTGAAATCGTTTATACTGGAGATGTTCCCCAGGCTGTGGATCCGGAATTTATCATTGCGACGGCGAATCTGGGATGGCGGTTTCATGCAGCCCGCAATCAGATGTTGATGCAGACCGGGTTCGGTCTGCACGGAACGAAGGTTATTCCGCAGGAAAGTTTTTCAACCTATCCCGGGCGGTGTTTTGAACGGGAGACCTTTACCCGGCCTTACAACCTTTATGTCGTCCAAAGTGATGGAGCGCATGATCTGGAATTACTGTTCCAGTCTGTCGAACAAGAAAAAGTAAGTGACAATATTACGCAAACCGTCTTTGTCATGGGGGATCCTGCATATCCGATTGAAGTCCGACTGGTTGTGACTTCTTTTTATGAGGAAGATATGTTTGTCGTGCATCGCACGATCACCAATACCGGACATCAGCCCGTCCAGCTTTACAATCGGGATTCTGTTATGGTTGCCTTGCCCAAACGACAGTATTACCTTACAAATATCAATGGAAACTGGGGCAGAGAAATGGGACAATCGGAATCCCTGCTGCCTCGGGGAATTGTTGAACATTGCAATACGCTTTTTGCCCACAATGTTGTCCCAGACTACCCTGGCTGTTTTCTTTCTGCCGATCATCCGGCACGTGAAGAGGAGGGGGAAGTTTTTGCTGCTGCGATTGCGTGGTCGTCACAGTGGCAGTACAAAGTAACGCGCCTCCCGGCTGATGATGTGCTCTTTTCGGCTGGAGTCTATGCTACTGCGGTTACGTTGAACCCCGGAGAGACCAATACCGCGCCGAAAGTGCTTATGACGTATTCCGGGAAAGGGAAAGGACAGGTTTCCCGCAATTTCCACCGCTATTTGCGCCGCTATGGAATCGCCCATGGCATGGAGGAACGCCCGGTGATTCTCAATAGCTGGGAAGGCGTGTATATGAACTTTAATGAAGAAAAAGTGCTTGAGATGATCCGTAATGCGGCTGACCTGGGAGTGGAGATGTACGTTCTCGACGATGGTTGGTTCGGTAACCGGTATCCTCGCAATATTGATAATGCCGGGCTTGGTGACTGGCAGGTCAATGTGACGAAGCTGCCTGGCGGGTTGGAACGGTTAATTGAAGAATGTGATAAATATGGCATGAAATTCGGCCTCTGGTTTGAGCCGGAGATGGTTAATCCCTGGAGTGAGCTTTTTGAGAAACATCCCGATTGGGTGATGCGTTCTCCCAGGCGTTGTATTTGGGGCGGACGTTCTCAATATGCACTGGATTTGAGTAAGCCAGAGGTGGAAGAGCATGTTTTCAATTCCGTTGCCGGGATGTTGCGGCAATATCCTGGAATCCGATATATCAAGTGGGACCAGAATATGTTGACTCTGAATACCGGAGCTCCCCACCTGCGTGATAATCAGGGCGCGTTGGGAGAAAAATTCGGCGCCGCTTATTACCGGGTTCTTACCCGGTTGAAACAGGAATTTCCGGATGTATTGTTTCAGTTGTGTGCCTCAGGAGGAGGCCGCGTCGATGTCGGGGCAATGCAGTTCCACGACGAATTCTGGGCCAGTGATATTACAAATGGGATTTTACGTATTCCGATTCAATGGGGATTCAGCCACTTTTTTCCGGCGAATACGATTGCTGCCCACATTGGACGCCTGGGAGAAGGAGATTTCAAGCTCCGCTGTGATGTGGCAATGACAGCGCGGCTTGGTGTTGAGCTCAGTCCGGATAAAGTCAGTGAAGAAGACCGCGAAGTAATCCGCCGGGGAATTGCCGTATACAAAAAACTTCGTCCATTCCTTCATAGCGCTGAACTTTATCGTGGACGTTCTCCTTATGAATCGCAAACCACGGAGTTGGCCTATGTTGCGCCGGATCGCGCAGAAGCGGTTTTCTTTGCATTCAAACGGAACCATGGTGCGGAAATTGCCTCGCTTCGGGTGCCGGGAATTGATCCAGCACGTTCTTATCAGGTAACAGAAGTGAATCCGGATGTTGTTCCACGGATCCGTGATGGAGTCGTGTTTGGTGCGGATCTCCTTGCCGGACGTTTGACAGTTGCTTTCCCGGAAAAACCGGCCAGCGTTGTTGTGCACCTTACTGCCGTGGAATGAAATTGCGGTGTGCCAGAAGCCCGTTTGCCGCATAGAAGGCGGGGAAGATCTTTATAACGTATTGTCATGTAACGGCGTATGGAATAGTGACAGGCGCTTAACCTGCAACAGTTCTTGCTGCAAACGGATTGGTAAAACGTTCTGCAGAAATATTCTCTGCAGAGATGAGGTCATTGAAGGCCCGCGGATGATTCCGGAATTCCATGCTGCCATTTGGTCCACGGCCGTATTCGGCAGCGAATGCCCATTTTGTGGCGGAAGTACTTGGGCCACTCTTTATTGTAATCGCGCTGGATGCCACGTTCGCGATAGATCCCATTGATCAGGTTAATGAAAATCGCACGATGGTGTTCTATCAGAGAAATGGCGGCAGTGCGTATTTTGTATGGTTCGGAGGGATTGTTGCGCCAATATTGTACGCCAGCGGCAACAGCATCGGGATTGTCGGCAACTCTTTGCTCCGCAAAAGCAGGAATCATTTCATTGCGTCCACCGAGGTTATCAGTATTCACAACAGGTAAGCCGCAGAGCAAATACTCCGTAGCGGCAAACATGGCTCCTTCTGCTTCGGAAAGACATAACCCGCAATTACAATTCTTTAGAAGAGAACTGAGTCGGAAGCTTTTTACTTTCGGGAGCCATGTGGCGTGATTCAATTCGCGCAGAACTGCTTCAGCATATACTGTTTCCTGCTGGGAATAGCCTCCGATAATCAGCAAATTAGCGATCTTCGAGGCCAGGGCGTGCCGTTTGAATGGAGTGATGCGAGCGATATAGACGGCATCATATTTACGGACTTTCCTTTTTGAAAACCGGTATCGTCGAAAATCCAGAAAGGCGTTCTGATGGCAGAGCACTACCGTCACGCCATAACTATGCAGAATTTTTTCCTCCTGCGGAGAGTTTGCCAGAACTGTAACGTGTAGCTCTGGCCACCGACTACAAATTGTATGCAGTTGCGAAGAAAGTTTTTCTGCTTCCTCACTGGTTTCGTGCTGCCAGTTAAGCATCAGCAACAAGTCAACTCTCGGGCTCGGCAGAGCGGCATGAAATCGTTTAGCGTTAGCAATAAAGTCGCGGTCATACGCAATGACGATGTCTTTTTCCGGAGTAGGGCAATACCCTGGCAGATAGCCCTTTCCTGCCAGCCGTCGCAGGATAGAAAACTTTGAATGATTTCCCATTTGCCCCCCTTCCGGTTTCAAGTGCAGAGCAGACTCTTCACTATTTTGTCAAAAGTTTGTCAGTCGTGCGGAAATCCCCGCCGGTAAATATTTTCCAGTACTTTCGGGAATGGTCATTTCCGTGGCTTCTACCCGGCAACCCGGCCAGACTTGAAGTAGTAAACGCTCCAGAACCAGTTCGGAAAAACCGGGCGAATGGCAACTCAAGACCACACAGAATTTTTTGTCCGGTTCAATCAGCGTTTTGCAACATTCCAGCAGTGGAATGAGATCTTCTTCAATTTTCCAGACTTGCCCTTTGCTGCCGCGGCCAAAAGAGGGAGGATCAAGGGCAATCACCTGATAGCGGCTGTTGCGGCGTTGTTCACGGGCGCAGAATTTATTGACATCGTCAACGATCCAGCGGATATTCCCGGGAACTCGGGGATTCAGTGGCAGATTTTCCTGCCCCCATTCGATCATCCCTTTTGACGCATCCAGATGAGTAACTTTGGCACCTCCAGCAGCCATTGCCATAGAACCGACTCCGGAATAAGCAAAAAGGTTTAACGCTTTGACTTCTGTCCCTAAAGAAGGAATAATCTCTTCAAACCATGCCCAATTCCGATACTGTTCCGCAAAAAAGCCCAAATGTCCGAAGTTTGTTGGTTTAACAGTAAGAGTAAAATTCCCCCATTTTATTTGCCATTTTTCCGGGAGTGCAGAACGGTTATGCCAATCGCCGCCGCTGGAGTTGATGCGGTCAAAAGTTGCAACCGCAAGATCCCATTCTTTGCGGGAAAGCGTGGGAGCCCAAAAGGCATTTAATGCCGGACGGATAATCCGATAGGGGCCTACTTGTTCAAGTTTTTGTTTATTTCCTGAGTCCAAAAGCTGATATTGCATCATGATTCTGCCAGAGTAAAAAATACTTTTTGTTATTTACAGTGTTGGATTTGATAAGCGTCGGGCACTTGAAAGACGATTTCCCCGCGCCGAACAGTCATGAGTGGACGGTTAGTTCCCCGTTCAAAGACCGCGATATCTGCCAGTTTGCGGGGGAGAAGTTCTCCTCGGTCAAAAAGATCCAAAGATAGCGCGGCATTCAGACTTACGCCCGCCGCCGCATAGGTTTCCGGCATATGACTGTAACTCATCAAACTGTGCCAGCCGGAGTCGAGCATGGTAGTCGTTCCGGCAAGCAACCCGGCTGAAGTATGAGAATAACCATCTTCAACCAGGATAACTGACGGCCCCATCCGGTATTGGCCGTTGAACATGCCGGCAGCCATTGTGGCGTCACTGATGCCGATTAATTTGTCTTTGGGTTTACAGCGGCAGGCCAGATCTACCATACGGGGGTGGATATGACGTCCATCAATGATTAATTCCACCGTAACGCGTGCGTCCGTGAGAGCAATAGACGTTAATGTCATATTGCGCTGCTGCAGAGGTGGCATTCCGTTGAATAGATGGGTACAATACCATGCACCTGCATCGATAGCTGCAAGCGTTGCTTTTTCATCGGCAAGGCTGTGCCCCATCGCGGGGGTTACATTGTATTCTCTGAAGAGTTCAACCAGTTCGGTCGCACCGGGTAGTTCCGGAGCAAAGGTAATCCGCTTGATTTTGCCTCTGCCTGCCTCAAGGATTTCCCGGGCATATCCCAGATCGATGGGAACAATATAATCGGCTTCCTGCGCCCCGCGTTTTGCCTGGTTGATAAATGGTCCTTCAATATGAATGCCAAGCGGTTCGGCACCGGCGTGAGGCGCATCGATCATTGCCGCGAGGGCGGTTAAGTTTTGGAGCATCCGCTCCGGTTTATCGCTGACAACTGTCGGCATAAAACCGGTTACTCCTCGTTGCGCGAGAATGTCGCACATGACATTGATGTCCGAATTTTCTTCATAAGCCAGAGACGAATCGAAGCCTCCAGCGCCATGAATGTGGGTATCGATAAATCCGGGGGTGATGTAGGCATTACGAAATTCAAAAACTTCCAGTTCCGACTCCATGATAAATGCTGAACGACTGCCGATCGTAAGAATTTTTGTATCTTCACAGAGAATCCCGCATTTATCGATGCGCCTTGTCGGCGTAAGGCAGTAGTCTGCAATATAAAGTCTTCGTTTTCGTTTCATCTTTGATCCCCACATCAGAATGCTTGTAATTGCCTATAATGTAAAGGGCATTTGCCTTTTTCGCAAATGCCCTTGGCCGCAAAACAGAAATTTCAATGCCGGGTTACTTTTTTATCTTGTCGCAAATTGTTTTTCTATAGTCATCGAGCTGGATAATTTTTCCGGTTTTGCGGGATTCTTCTGCTGCGAATACCAGCCAGTGGCCTTCATAAGATTGCGTGATCGGGGTTAAGAGAAGGGAGCGATCGCCAGAAATGATTGCATCGACAAAGTTATCCATGATTGCACGGTCTCCACCAGCATGCGACCCGGATACACACAGGTCTATTGTTTCGCGTTTCAATGGAGAGAAGCTGTAGGCCGAAACGGTATTGGATAACCCGTCATAGACAATTTCTCCTTTGGTCATGCTGATTTTTGTCATGCGGCGCTCGACGCCATTATGCCCGCACATGGTAAAAGAGACATGGATACCAGACGGGTATTCAATCTGTACCGTCTGATTATCGACGACATTATTGTCACAATGGAAAACACAACGTCCGAATTGGTTGTGCCGCAGCGCTTCGAAGAGTTCAGCCTTGGAGTTGATCACGCCCATCTGACGGATATACGCTGGGTCTGTATCGGGTTCAAAGTAGAGTTTCAACACATTATACGGACATTCTGTGCCGACAGGGCACCCTTCCAGGCAACAGTTGGGGGCGCCGGCAGGAGCGTTGGCTTCGACAAAGTATTTCAGGGCGCCAAATGACGCAATTTTTGATGCGCTCTCTCCAATAATGAAACTGATCAGGTCGAGGTCATGACAGGATTTTTGCAGCAGCATTGGGGTCAGGTGATCGGAAGAGAAGAGTCCCCGGACAAAAGAGTGCGCCATATGTGAGTACGCGAGATTTTCGCTGTGTTGAATGCAGACGATTTCTCCAAAGCGTCCGGATGATACCAGCGACTTGATTTCCCGGTAAACTGGCGTCAAGCGCATCTGATGACATACAATTAGTATTTCAGAGTAATCTCGGGTCAATGCTTCAATTTCCGCCAGTTCTTCCGGAGTTGTGCAAAGCGGTTTTTCAATCAGGATATTATAGGATTTCTCCATTGCCAGACGTAGTGGCTCAAAACGGAAATTTTCCAGTGTCGCAATAATTACGCCATCCAGCTCCAGATTGGCCGCAAAGAAACTGTCGCAATCAGCAAAACAATTTTCCGGAGGCAGCTGATGGAGTTCTGCAAATTTATGTCTCCGCGCCGGATCTGGTTCCACAACTGCAATGAATTTTGCACGGTGCGGCATTTCCAGTGCATAATTCGCAAAGATACCCATTCCTCGATTGCCTGCGCCGATCAAGGCAAATTGTAAAGCATTCATGATATTTTTTCTCCTGATCGATAAAACTGAGATTTCCTTAATTATGGTTTACCCGTCGCTTTGCGGATTGTTCTTGTCCTGAATTTATTTTCTTTTTTCAGAAACATCCGTATGACACAAAATCACCAAAGTTACGCTATTTTGTGATAAAAATTGTTTTTTTAAACGGAATTATTTTTGCCTGACAGTTCCGCGCGCGAACTACGTTTTTCATATTCGAGATTGTGTTGTCGACCCCAGTTTAATTTTTTTATATGTGATATACAGT
>CALGPR010000081.1 GCA_937960425.1 uncultured Lentisphaeria bacterium | reverse complement strand
ACTCCGGAACGAGTAGATGCCTATGCCGAAGAATTACGTGATCGTTATGGCGAATTACCGGAAGTTGCGCAGAATCTTTTGGCAGTAACAAAATTGCGTATTGCTGCGGCTCAAGCAAAATTCCGTTCAGTCGTTTGTGTTGAAGGCGTTGTTTCTCTGGTTGGACCGACAGGCTCTCTTTATCGAACAAAAGGAAAACTTCCAAGGGTGGACAACACGTTGCCGGGAAGAAAAAAAATCATGATTTTAATCTCGATTGTAACAGAGGCGGGCACTGAACACACCTCCGGACTCAAGGGAAAAAAATAATTTTTTCAGTCTTCTGCAACAAACTGCAAGAAAAAAATAAAATTTCAGTTGCATTTTTCAAATTGCCGTTTATTTTCTTGAAGAAGGTGTCAAGTTGGCTGTTCAATGATATGAAATAGAGACAACAAAACAAGGAGTTACAATATGAGTACACTTATTACGTTGGCACTGGTCGTCGTCATGATTGGCGGGCTGATCGGTATTTTCGTATGTAACAAAAAGGTGGGGACTCTTCCTGGAGCCCAGGGAATTGCGATCGGATTACTGGTTCTCGTTGTTGCCAGCGGTGCTGGATTTCTGTACAGAACCGGAATTATCGGCCCCACCGAAGGAGAAATGATTCGCACAATCGAACAGCGGATCTACGCATCTCAGGCGTACGGTCTTGCCAAATGGATGAAAGAAAACAATTACAGCAACGAAAAAGTTCTTGTTATTGCCGAAGAAAACTGGGAAACGGATCCGAAAACACAGCTTTTCAAGGAAGTCCTGATTGCTGAAGGCATCCCGGCAGAAAATATCACTTTCGATTCAATTCTGCCTCCTGAACTTGATGCCAATGGAAAAGTCAAATCGTTCCCCTTCCCGACCCAAATTCGCGTAACTGACCCGAAAAAGTACAATGCGAAGTTCCAGGAATACCCGGATCACAAAATCATCGCCATGTTAATCGGCTTGCCGATGGGAACTTCTCATCAGATTGATCCGCTGAAAAACCGTGAATCTGATACGGCTCAAAAGATGGTTCTGCTCGGGACTGCACCGCCGGATCGCGCTGCTTTCCGTAAAGCTCTCGAAAAAGGCAATGTCGGTGCATATTGCAAAGTTCGTCCTGATGCAGTTTATGAGCCGGAAAGCCTTCCGGAAAGCCAGGAAGAAATTATGGCGTTGCGTTACATCTTCATTTCCAAGACGCAAAATATGGATCAATTCTAATCATTCCTGATTGCAAAGAAAGCCGCTCGAATCCGAGCGGCTTTTTTTCTATGGGAAATAGGTGAAAATTTTCGTTAGCACCAAACAGTCTTAAGTCAACGAACCCAAGCAAAGCATAGAACAATTGCCTGCATCATTGGTCTATAACAAAAATAGAAAAATAAAATAATTGATTTTTTTGCTGTTTTTATGGCTGCAACTCAAGTT
>CALGPR010000080.1 GCA_937960425.1 uncultured Lentisphaeria bacterium | reverse complement strand
GCATACGTTTTTCTCCCTTCGAGGATTCCGTTCTCCAATACCATAAGGTCTTTTTCCAGCAAAATAACATCTGCCGACTCTTTGGCGATATCTACTGCAGTATCTACGGAAATGCCGACATCGGATGCTTTCATTGCTCCGGCGTCATTGATCCCGTCTCCCATGAATCCGACAGTATGGCCATTGGAGCGCAAGGCAGTAACGATTCGTTCTTTCTGCGCAGGAGAAAGTTTTGCAAATATATTAGTGGTTTCAACAACGTCGCGTAACTCACGATCCGAAAGTGATTCTATTTCTGTTCCGAGTCTGATGTTGTCTACCCGCAAGCCGACCTGCTTGCAAATACAACTGGCGACACGCTCATTATCTCCGGTAAGTACTTTGGTTTCTACGCCATATTCATGCAGTGATTGAATTGCCTGGGACGCGCTGAGCTTGGGGGGATCAAGAAATGCCAGATACCCGATCAAAACCATGTCTGTTTCGTCAGCAACGGAAAATACACCGGGTTTCAGAGCCAATTTTTTCTGCGCAACGGCAATTACCCGCATCCCATTATTGTTGTAATTTTCGACCGTTTTGAGAACTTCCTTGCGAATTTCCGGAGTCAAAATAAGAAAATTACCATGATATTCAACATGGGAACAAATGGAAAGAACTTCTTCAACGGCGCCTTTGGTAATGATTTGAGTTTCCCCAATTCGATTGATTACTACCACGCTCATCCGGCGCCGAGTAAAATCCCATGGGACTTCATCGATTTTCCGGTACTGCTTATCGAAAGAGGCAAGTTCCCCCTTCTTCAATTGTTCTTCGTTCATTCTCGAGATAATGGCGATATCCATGAGATTCTTCAGTCCGGTTTGATAAAAGCTGTTCAAAAAAGCGTATTTCAGGACACGCGAATCTTCTTCGCCATGGACGTTCATATGATATTCCAAAACGACTCTATCCTGGGTCAATGTGCCAGTCTTATCTGTACAGAGAATGTCAAAAGCCCCAAAGTTCTGGATGGAATTTAAATTTTTGACAATCACCTTCCGCTTGGACATTGAAACTGCTCCTTTCGCAAGGCAAGTTGTCACAATCATCGGCAACATTTCCGGGGTCAGTCCGACAGCAATAGAAAGCCCGAAAAGAAATGCTTCAATCCAATCTCCTTTTGTAAATCCATTCAGAAAGAGCACAACGGGAACCATAACGAGCATAAAACGGATTAATACCCAGGAGACAGAATTTACGCCTTTTTCAAAAGAGGTTTGAACACTTTTCCCGACAATAGACTCAGCCATGCGGCCGAAAATCGTATCATCACCTACAGCGACAACCACTGCTTCTCCAGAACCGCTGATAACATTGCTGCCGAAAAATGCCATGCAGGAGGAGTCTAAAATGTTTAAGACACGTGTCCCCTGGCTCTGTTTTTCCTGCGGTTCACTTTCTCCAGTAAGAGCCGATTGTGAAACAAAAAGGTCTTTGGCATGAACAACTCTCACATCAGCCGGGATCATATCACCTGCGGCAAGATATATTTTATCGCCGACGACAAGCTCTTCCAGTGGAATAGAAATCCGGCCTTTCGTTTCCCGTTCGACAGTTACCATGGTACGAATCATTTCAGTCAGATGTGCAGCGGCCTTGCCGGAACGCGTTTCCTGAATAAAACGCAGTATCCCGGAGATCAGTACCATTGCCAGAATAATCAAAACAGTCAATGGGTCTGCCCATTTTGTCTGAAGCATTGCATCTGTGACTTCCTCATCCTTTTGCAAAGCGACTATCAGTTGGTCTTTCTGATTTCGATCCAATTGCTGCAGCTGCGATTCCTGATTGATGGCAGTAATCAAGTCGTCAAGAGAGGCCGTTTGCACGTTGACTTTTTTTTGCAGCTGTTCAATTTGATTGCGTCCCCTGATTACCTCCTGATGCCCCTCGTGAAGCGGGAGGGCAATATCCATAATGGTTGAAACAAATGCCAACGTAATTAAAATGATCGTAAACGGATTGATGAATGCTTTGATAAGGCGTTTGAACAAAGTATCTTGATTTTGATGCGTAATCTGGTTGGTTCCGAATTTTTTCCGGCAAATATCGATTTGAAAATCATCCAATCCATTTTCAGAACTGAGTTTACGTACGATACTATCGGCCGATTCGGATGCTGCCCACGCAAGACGGGCATTGACTTCTTTCCAACGTTCTTTTTCGGAAGTTGTCTGTTTATTGCGGATTTTCATTTTGTCCCCTTTCCTGATGTTAAAGTCATTATGAGCTGATATTTTTTCCGTCAGGGACAATCTTTTCCGATAAACAAAAGGGGGAAATTAAATTGAAGAAAATATCTCGTTTCGGAAAAGGATGTTCTTGGGAAAACATCTGTAAGACCGTCCCGGCGATTCCTGCGCGTCTCGAGCTGGATTGTCGTCTTCCATAATTCATCCTTTCCTTGTTAAAGTACTTCTGGAACTTAAAAAAATTGATTCCTGTTTTTCACAG
>CALGPR010000079.1 GCA_937960425.1 uncultured Lentisphaeria bacterium | reverse complement strand
ATTTATTACAATTTTAATTTTCTTTATTAACTGGAAGCTGGCACTGATCGCGACATTGGCTTTGCCGCTGCACTTTATCAATTTCTACTTTTTCAATAAATTGATTCGCAGTAACGCCCAACTGCTTCAGGAAAAAATGTCGGAAATTTCCGCAAACCTCTCGGAAACTATCAACGGGATCAAGGTGGTCAAATCCTTTGCCAAGGAGCAGAGCGAATGCCGGCAATTCTTTTCCACCATGCGCCCGACCGTTGATATTGCCGTGAAAATGAACCGTCAGGCAAACCTGTGCGGAGGCACATACGAAACATTAATGTTGTTCACCTATCTGACAATTATTGGTGTTGCAATGTCAATGGTCAATGCGCCAGGCGAACTGACAATGGGCGACTTCGTAGCACTTTATACTTATATCGGGTTGCAGATTGCTCCGATTTCAGCACTTGCCTCTCAAATGAACATCCTCTCTCAAGGATTGGCAGGAGGACAACGCATTGTCAAACTGCTCCGGGTCATCCCGGAAATCAAAGATTGCCAGAATCCCATTACGGCACGGAACCTCAAAGGGGACATTGTCTTTGATAACGTCTCGTTCCGCTACGCGGATACGCCGGTTCTGCGAAATTTCAACCTGAAAATCAAGCCGGGAGAAAAAGTTGCTCTGGTCGGGCCATCCGGATGCGGAAAATCAACGTTGAGCAACCTGTTGCTTCGCTTCTACGATGTCGTCGAAGGCAGTATCACCGTGGACGGTATCGACATTCGCCGTTATTCGCAAAAATCCTATCGCAACAACATTGGCGTTGTCCTTCAGGAGCCCTTCCTCTTCTCCGGTACCTTGCGCGAAAATATCGCTTACAGCCGCAAAGATGCAACAGAAGAAGAAATCCGTGCGGCAGCAGAAAAAGCCAACGTTCTGGAATTTGTGGACAAATTGCCCAATGGCTTCGACACCATCATCGGCGAAAACGGCGCAAGTCTGTCCGGGGGGCAGAAACAGCGTATTGCCATTGCCCGCGCCATTCTGAAAAATCCGGCAATCCTGATTCTGGATGAAGCGACCAGCGCTCTGGATACGGTCTCTGAAAAGCTGGTACAACAGGCTTTGGACACTCTGATGCACGGCCGTACCACGATTATTATTGCTCACAGACTCTCCACAATCCGCAATGCGGATAAAATTGTCGTTTTGCGTGAAGGCCATATCGTTGAATGCGGCAATCACGACGAACTGATGCAAATTCCGGATGGAGTCTATTGCAAACTCTACACCACTCAGCAAAGATCCGCAAAAGAAGAAGAGACTTTTGCGCAATAGTTTTTGCCCCCAAAAATCAAAAAACGCCATTGAATTATCTTCAATGGCGTCAATTTTGTAAAGTCGTTTCAAAAAGAATTTTCAGGCCCGGGGAAGTCGCCTTTTTTCACATCAGCGACATATTCTTTCATCGCCCGGGAAATCAATTCATGTAATTTCACATATTGTCTGGCATGTTTGGGAACAAATCCCTCCTGCATGCCCAACAAATCGTGAACAACCTGCACCTGCCCGTCTGTTCCCACGCCAGCACCAATTCCGATCGTTGGAATATCCAACTGGGTAGAAATCGACTCGGCAAGCGCGGCCGGCATACATTCAAAAACGACCATAAAAGCCCCGGCCTCCTGCACTGCCTTGGCATCAGCAAGAAGACGTGCCGCCGAACCTTCATCCCTGCCGGCAATTTTATATCCACCCGAAGTCATAACTTTTTGAGGCATTAATCCGATGTGCGCGCATACGGGGATCCCGCATTCCACCAACGTGGCAATCAAACCGGCGCGCTCCGCTCCGCCCTCAATCTTCACCGCATCACACTCCGCCTCCTGCAAATAACGGCCGGCATTCAAAACCGCATCGCGCTCACCAGTATGAAATGAAAGAAACGGCATATCCCCGATAATAAATGCGTCAGGCGCGCCACGGCGAACTGCGCAACAATGGTGCAAGGACTGGTCAAGCGTCAATGCAAGGGTATTTTTATACCCCAACACAGTATTTGCCATAGAATCCCCGACCAGCAGAATGTCGATACCGGCAGCGGCAGCGGCGGCGGCAGTTG
>CALGPR010000078.1 GCA_937960425.1 uncultured Lentisphaeria bacterium | reverse complement strand
CCGCCGCCACGGCCGCGAATTCCGGATTCCAATGCCGTCTGGCAGGTCTCTTCCGGAGTCATCTCCGTTACGGCTTTGCGTGCGCCAAAATAACCGCCGCGGGAAATATATTCGTGAACGTTTTCCGGTTCAATCATGCAGTTTGCCAGAACAACACGTTTCTGACGATTGTAGAAGGGAATCTGGTCGTTTCCGAGACAGGCCTCGCCAGTTCCAACTTTCTTGTAAAGCAGGCGTTCAATAATTTCTCCACCAAGTAACGTTTTTTCAACGATTTCCGCAACATCGGACTTCTTGACTTTGGTGTACAGAATGTGCTGCGGCTCAATATGCACCAGCGGCCCCATCTGGCAAAATCCCTGGCAACCGCTCTTGGAAATATAGCGTTTGTCGTGCAGTTCTTCTGCTCCGGCGTGCTCTTTGATTTCAACAACAACATCGATGCCGGCAGCAGAAAGTTGTTTCACCAGTTCATCACGCACATCCATGGAACCATTGGCGATACAGCCGGTTCCTCCGCAAATGATGATGCGTTGTGTAATACCTTTAATCGCTTCCTTGTAATTGGCGGCGATCTCTTCGAGATTGATATTTGCCATGCTTGCTCTCTCCACGCTTTACGCTTTCATATTCTTTTCACTGGCGATAATCCCATCGACAATCGCAACGGCTTCCTCCGGCGTAGTCTGTCCGTGAACCGCATCGTTAACCACCATGACCGGAGCAAGTCCGCAAGCGCCAAGGCAACTTACGGTCTCGATCGTAAACATCAAATCATCGGTGGTATGTTTGTCCGGATTCAAGTTAAGCCGTTCAAACAATGCATTTAAAATCCCGTGAGATTTTTTTACATGGCATGCGGTTCCGTCGCAAAGGCGGATAATGTACTTCCCCTTTGGGGTCAGTGAAAAGTGCGCGTAGAATGTCGCTACGCCATAGACGCGGGAGGGGGGAACTCCGATGGCATTGGCAACATAGCTGATCATTTCTTCAGAAAGAAATTTATATTCGTCCTGAATTTGTTGGAGAATCGGAATCAATTTCGCTTCATTGCAGTGAAATTTTTCCAGAATACGGTCGGCCGCTGCAAAACGACCGATTGTTGCTTGTGCCTTGTCTTCTGCTTGCTGCATATTCTCTTCCTGGTTGGCCTTTTTTGTTATTAAAAAGGATCAGACGGCCTTCTCTGGACACCGTCATCATCCGACTACACATTTCCAAGTCCGGGCAACGCTCAAAGCCTTTTCTGTTACGCTTCGAACTGCTCCTTTTCCTGCATATTGTTGCACGCCGTCATTTTTTCTTCTACTCGCCAGTCATATTTTCGCTGTATAACTGAATCTCGGACTGTTTCGGCCATGTTTTTATTCTGTTGGCCTCACACGCTGTTCTAAAAGAAATTACAGCTCACTTTCCATTTCTTCGTCGCTTTCTCCGGAAAGTTCCTTCGCGAACTTGACGGAAAGTGCCGCCAACCCACCGGCAATAACCTCTCTCTGGACTACGACATGATCAGGAACTTTTAAACTGACATTGGCAAAATTCCAAATTCCCCGTACTCCACCGGCAACCATAGCGTCAGCGACACTTTGAGCATAGGGCGCCGGAACGCAGATAATTCCCAACTGCACCTGCAGCCGGCCCGTAAGCTCTGTGATCCGCGCAACATCAAAAACTTCAACACCGTGAATCTGCGTCCCAACTTTGTTGGGATCTGCATCAAACGCGGCAATAATCTTCAACCCATATTCTTCAAAGCCATCATAGCCGAGCATTGCACTTCCCAGTGATCCTGCTCCAACGAGGACTGCTTCACTGGTACAATCCCAACGCAGATACGCTTTGATCGCATCGATCAATTCTTTCACTTTATATCCGACTCCCGGCTGTCCGCTGACGCCGGTCAGTGCCAAGTCTTTCCGCACAACGATCGCTTCCAGATTCATATATTTCGCCAGTTCCGGAGTGGCGACAATGCTGATCCCGCCTTTACGCATTTCAGAAAGCTTATGCAAATAGGTCGGCATTCGGCGAATTGACGGGGTTTTCTGTACTTTTGATTTGGCCATCGAATCTATTCTTTTAGATATTTTTTTATCAAACCATATTGATCAATATACCATATCCAATTGGAAATACAAGTTCCATTTAGATATTTTTGGATCATAATTCATTTTTCATTGAGAAAAAACGTGATCATCGGATAGATAAAATTCGGATCATGGATTTGAAAAAAAGGAAATTATGGAGTACATTCCCGTTTGAAATTGAGTTCTTAAGACGAACCGCGCTCGTCACAGGAAAGGAAACAATAACCTTTAACAAAGTGGTAATGTAAGAAGATGGATTTTAAAAAATTTTACACTGGTGAAACTGCTACGTTAAAGATCGACGGCAAAGAAATCGAGCTGCCGATCGTCGTCGGGACGGAAGGGGAAAAAGGCATTGATATCTCGCAGCTCCGGAAACTTACCGGCTGTGTCACAATTGACCCCAGTTTCGTCAATACGGCATCCTGTTTCAGCAGCATCACCTACATTGACGGTGAAAAAGGAATCCTGCGTTACCGGGGAATTCCTGTCGAAGAGTTAATCAAGAATGCCTCTTTTATCCGTACTGCTTACTTATTGATTCACGGATATCTGCCGGATGAAGAAAAAAGCAAAAAGTTTTCTGCCTTGCTTAACCGGCATTCTCTGCTCCATGAAGACATGCGCCACTTTTTTGATCGTTTCCCATCCGGAGCGCATCCCATGCACATCCTTTCGACGATGATTAACGCGCTGGCGACTTTCTACCCCAATGTCGACTCCATGTCGTTGAGCGAAGATATCGACATTTCCAGTGCACGACTGATTTCAACCGTTCGCACTATGGCTGCTTTTGCCTACAAAAAATCCATTGGAGAACCGTTGGTTTACCCTCGCTGTGATCTCTCGTATTGCGCAAATTTTCTGAATATGATGTTTGATTCGCCGGTTGCACCCTATTCGGTTCGTCCGGAAGTCGTTGACATTTTAAATATCCTTTTCATTCTTCACGCTGACCATGAACAGAACTGTTCTACTACGACAGTCCGCACTGTCGGAAGTGCTCAGGTTAACATTTATGCAACTATTTCTGCAGGAATCAGTGCATTGTCCGGCCCACTGCACGGCGGAGCGAACCAGGCGGTGATCGAAATGCTGGAAGCCATTGCCGCAGAAGGTAATCCGAAAGAATTTATTGAACGTGCGAAATCGAAAGATAATCAGGTGCGTTTGATGGGTTTTGGGCACCGTGTGTACAAAACTTATGACCCACGCGCGGCAATCATTAAGGGAGAATGCCACCGCTTCCTGTCAAAAATGCACATCAATGACCCGTTGCTTGATGTTGCTTTGGAATTGGAAGACCTGGTGCTCCATGATGATTACTTTATGAGCCGTAACCTTTATCCGAACGTTGACTTTTACAGTGGAATTATCTATCGCGCGCTGCGGATTCCACAGAACATGTTTACTGTAATGTTCGCACTGGCACGACTTCCGGGCTGGATTGCGCACTGGAAAGAAATGATTGGCGCAAATACCAAGATTACCCGGCCTCGCCAGATTTATGTGGGCAAAACTCTCAACGATATCCAGTAACCATCATAATAGAAATCAACCCTCTCAATAG
>CALGPR010000077.1 GCA_937960425.1 uncultured Lentisphaeria bacterium | reverse complement strand
AACAGACAGTTATCTTAACAAGATAATCAACAAAATAACCTTCAGAATATCTGGCAAAATTCCCTGAGCGTTCATTGCTCTCCAGACAACGGTACCACCCCGTCTTTTCATAGGAAAGAATTTCCCTTGAACTTGAAATTATGTTCCTCCACATTTATCCTATGGAAAACATTCATATTTTTCACTTTCCATGTTTCAGGAGGCTTTCCCCATGGACGTTCGTCAAATTTTTTCATTTTTGCTGCTGTTTTCCGGATTGGCTATTGCTGATCCGACCGATGCTTCAGACGTTGTCGTTCCTGACTCGCCTCCAATTGGCAAAATTGCTTCTGTCACCCCTCTGTTTGAACATGGCAATGGATACAATATTTACCGTATTCCGGCAATCACCTGTGCCCCCAACGGGGATCTGATTGTTGTATGTGATGGGCGAGTAGATTACAACGATCTGAACGGTAGTCGAAAAATCGACATTGTCATGCGGCGCAGCTCTGACGGTGGAAACACATGGACCCCCTGCGAAACTGCATTTTCAGAAGGAGAAGGGAAACCGGTTTCCGATCCGTCACTGGTAACAGACCGTATTACGGGAGAACTCTTCTGTTTTTATAACTTCATGGATCAGGATCTGTCGGAGCAGGAATACCGTCTGCATGTTCGCAAATCACAAGATAACGGAAAAAGTTGGGACAACGCCATTGACATTACCGGAGCAATCACTCCGGAAACATGGAACCGGGACTTCAAATTTATTACCTCGGGGCAGGCATGGCAAACCCGCGATGGAAAAATCCTTCATACTCTGGTAAATCTCAATGACAACCGTAAAGGCGTGTTTCTTTTCGGCAGTCATGACCACGGAAAAAGCTGGAAACGCTACGAAACTCTGATTACCCCTGCAGATGAATCAAAATTCGTAGAGCTTTCCAATGGAGAATGGATGGTTAACTCCCGCGTAAATGGCAATGGCTGCCGTTACGTTCACCGTTCCCGGGATGACGGCAAAACCTGGGAAAGCACTCCCGATGCCGTACTGGTGGACCCTTCCTGCAATGCTGTCGTATTGCCTTATCGGTACCAGAATGAAACCAAAGATCTCGATCTGCTGTTCTTCTGCAATAACAATGATCCGGTTGACCGGAAAAACCTGACGCTGCGTCTGAGTACCGATCAAGGAAAAACCTGGACACGGCAGCAGGTGCTGGATCCGGGAGATTGCGGCTATGTGGATATGACCGCGCTTCCGGATGGGACATTGGGCATTGTCTACGAAACTGCTAACGGCTGTAACTTTCTGCGTTTTATCCCAGAATGGGCGGATCAGAAAAACAATTAAGAATTTGTTAAACTACACGCGGTATTGCCAGGCTGTCGCATCAGCAGTCGTAGCCTGCCTTATTTTGAGTCCATCAATTCCAATAAAAAATTCTGTTTTTTCCCGACGACAACCAAGTGATTCCGGATCAAATACAAAAATCATCTTTTTCAAATTCATCCGACAAATATTTTCTCTCAAAAAATCATTTTGTCGAAAAATATCGACAAAAATTCTATTCTTGTCTTTCCTCACTGGTGGCGTTATAGTACAGACCAGGAACAGGGAGAAAGAATTTTATGCCACTGAGCGTTATACTGTTGATTTCTATTACCGCATTCACACATTCCGGCTGGAATCTTCTGTGCAAATCGCGTACCCCATCGGCAGCTTTCTTTCTGATTGTTGTTGCCTGCGCGGTAGTATTGCTCTCTCCGGTTTACTTCTTTGAGCGGGAAACCCTGATGCTTCTGGATCGCAATGTCTGGCTTCTGATTTTGTGTACAGGGATTGTTCAAACAATTTACTATATTTGCCTGGCAAACGCCTACCGTCTTGCCGAAATGTCGATTGCTTATCCGATTACCCGCAGCCTGCCGGTTCTGATTATTCCAATGGTCACGGCAATACTCAACCTGGGCAGAGAGCTGACTTATGTGGCAATTTATGGTATGGTTCTGATTTTTTGCGGCTGTGTATTTCTTCCACTGCCGCACTTCCGTAAACTGTTCCGGTTGTGGGAATATTGCAACTGGGGGCTGCTCTTTGTCTTCGCCGCCGCATGCTGCACTGTCGGATATACGATCATTGACAATGAGGCACTCAAAGCTATCGGGGAACTCAAACTCGAACATCTTGCAGCGGTTCTCGATGCCACGGGCGGAACGGATGTTCCCGCAGCAAAAGAACCAAGCAGTTTCTTGACGGCATTATTGTATATGGCTCTGGAATTTTCTGCTATTGGAATTTTTCTTTCGCTCTACGTCTTTCTGTTCAAACCGGAACGCAAAGCCCTGCGGACAATTGCCGGCCAATCCTTTACCTATCCTATTGCCGCAGGCGCAATGTCAGCCTTTGACTATACGTTAATTCTGACAGCAATGACCATGGTTCCCAATGTAAGTTACGTGGCAGCCTTTCGACAGCTTTCCATTCCCGTCGGAGCAATTATGGGAATGGTGTTTCTCAAAGAATCTCATGCAGCGCCCAAGCTTGTCGGCCTGGCATTGATTGTTACCGGGCTGGTCATGGTCGCCTGCGGATAACCCATAATAAAAGAAGATCTCTCGGCGTGATGAATCAGGCTTTCTCCTGCGGAAAACGCTGGAGCGCTTTCCCATGCAAAGACAATTGCCGCATATTCATTATGCCAGCAATTAGAAGAAAATTTTGCATAAAAATATTGCCTGTTATTAAGATTTTAAAGACTGAACGTGATCCCAAAATTCTCTATTTTCCTTCGTTTCAGAAAACTTAAAATATCTCCCTAAGTCATTCCAGCAAAAAAGTATGATCCTGTATGATTGTATTATGATTACTCCAGCCCCGTTTCCCTCCTTGCCGATACGCGGAGAAAGGGAAGTGCAAATGGCTTTCCCGTAAAAAAACAGGAGTTAACATGAATTGTGACTTGCAGAACCCCTGTTGAGGTTATATTAATAGATAGAATGAGAATTGCGGCAACGGAAAAACTGTGCCGCGGGAATATTGTGAGGTTGGATCTTGTCTATGATTCCTTACCCGGAAGGGCATTTATCAGAAGTTTTGATGATTGGCTACTACCAGTCACCTCCGGAAGGGCCGGCTGGGCCTTATGTCATTCCCCAACACTGCGAAACAGTCGAGTTGTTGCTTGGCGGCAAAACATTTTTTGCCGAAGATGACTCTGGCGAACTGAAACCCTATGGACGTGGCTCTCTGTTCTGGCACAAAGCCGGAGAACCGACAGTGCACCACACAGATCCGGACGCCCCGTACCGTTGCGTGGTCTTCCATTTCCGGGTTCGAGATGACGTCAGGCCTGCGCCACGGGTCAGCGCCTTTCTGGATCTTGGAGCACTGGACGTCTTCGCCTCCGAAGCAGTACGCAGTTTTCATGACGATAACTGTGATCGGCAAATGCTTGCGCAGTATTGTTACCACACATTGCGCTTTCATGCACTCCGCAACCTTCAGAGATCCCGGAGCGGCATGATGCCCATGAAGCTGTATCAGGCAATTCAATATATGGAAAAACATTTTCACGAACCACTTACCATTGCCGATCTGGCGGCTCACTGCAAACTGAGCAGACCATATCTTTTTACATTATTCAAACATTCCCTTAACCGCAGCCCCTATCAATATCTGTTGGCGATCCGCCTTAACAACGCCAAAGCGATGCTGGCGGACAATCAGGCAAACATCAAGGAAATTGCTTCAGGTTGCGGCTTTGAAAATATTGAAGTCTTTTACCGGGTATTCAAAAAAGCCACCGGCATGACGCCTGGAGCATTCCGCGAATCCCATCACCCTTATGGGTATCTCTGAAAATTGTAGAACTTTGCAACGTAGTGAAAAATATTTTACTCAAACACCGCATCGCAAACGAGGAAAGAAGGATTCCCATGATTATTGATGCACACATGCATTTTCCGTTAGAAGGAGACGCAAAGGCGGCAGCCGATGCCATGGTTACCGCGCTCGATGCTGCCGGAATCAACCTCGGCATTGTCTCCGATCTTGCAGACGACTGGAGCGAATATCCGACAACAGAACAAATCTGTAAAGCCAATGAACGTGCAGCGGCCGCCGTATCCTGCCACATGGATCGGCTCCGCTATCTGGCGTACATCAGTCCGCGTCTGGAAAATGCTCTTGACGAAATTGATAAAAACCGGAATCGGCCCGGCTGTGTCGGCTTGAAGCTCTGGATCTCACTCCGTGATGAATCCGGAACGTTGGAACCGACCCGAAGAGTACTTGCCCGCGCAGCCCAATATGATATTCCCGTAATGATTCACGCTTTCAATCGCAGTGATGATTTGTTGAAAGGGGAAATCGACAGTGCAGAATTTGCAGAACTTGCGCGTGAATTTCCCAATTTGACCTTTGTCTGCGCCCATCTGACGGTCAATGCGGCAGAAAATGCAGCCACCTTCCCTAAGGAACTGCCTCGTACGTATGGAGATATCGCCGGTGGCGATCCAGATTACGGCTGTGTCGAACTTCTCTGCAACCGTCTTGGCAGCAACCGTCTGCTTTTCGGATCCGACGGATTGGGACGCTCTCTACTTTCCCAACTGGCAAAAGTAATCACGGCTGACCTGACGGAAGAAGAACGTAAGGCAATTCTCTATCAAAATGCCCTTGCAGTATACCGGATTGATCCGGCATCCATAGGCGATGTTCATGCCAATACCTCCAATATTCCCGCAGAATACCCGGATCCCGCTGAAGATCATTTTCTAATGACAGGGAGGCGATTTGATGGCCAACCGGGGGGTACAGAAGTGGAAGAGTTGGAAAATTTACTTGCTGCCTCAGCCATTTCCCGAGCTTACGCTGCACCGATGGAAGCAATTTTCTCCAATGCTCTTTCGGAAATCAACCGTACCTATGCCGAACGAGCACGGAAACTCCGCATCCTGAAAATTCTTGCCGCAATCAATCCGACAGCGCGTTCCTGGCGTGATGACTTACGCATTGCCCAAGAACTGAATGCCCCTGGTTTGTGGCTTTCCCCCTATTTGCACAACTATCAGCTGGATGCAGAACAGTTTTCCGAATTTTTTGCAGAATGCGAAAAAATCGGAATGTCATTATGGATTAATTGTGGTTTTTACGATTTCCGCTTCCGTTTCCGCAATGCAGTTTTCCGCCCGGTAGCTACGGAAGAAATCCTGGCACTTTCCCGCCGACATCCTACTCTTCCCATCGTATACCAGAATGCGGCAGAAATTGAAACTCTGCTTGAAGCCGGAATCCCGGAAATACAAAAATTTGACATTGCTTTTGTCATTGATGGAGAAGGCCGCTTGGCAAAACTGGTAAAACGCTTCGGAGTAAAGCAACTGGTCTTCGGCAGCGCATACCCACTGCGCAGATTGAACACCACGCGATACGCGGCGGGAATCCGGTAGCTTTGCAGAAAGGGTAAAATGGCGTTTGCGCTTCACTGTGGCAACAAACTGGAATTGCTGGCGGCCCATTGCCTGGAATCTCTTTATGGACCAGGTAATACCGTTAAAGATCCGTTTACGCCTCGAACCGTCGTTGTGCCCACGCGAGGCATGGCTGACTACCTGACCTTGACAATTGCAGAAAAATTGCCTGTAGCAATCAATATTTCAACGCCATTTGTAGTATCTTTTATCGATTCAGTTCTTGCCGCATCATTTCCGGATTTCAATCGTAGCGGCATGTTGTATAACAAAGAGGTTCTGGCACTCCGGCTATATGCAATCCTCAGAGATCATCCTCCGGAAGCACTGGTGAATTTTCTTAATCGAGCGCCTCAGGAACTCCGCGCCTGCCAGTTAGCGCTTCAACTTGCAGGACTCTTTGACCAATACCAAATCTACCGCCCCGAAAAACTACGGGACTGGCGGGAACGCCGGACGGAAACTGATCCACGTTTTCAGTGGCAGCGAGATCTTTACCTTGAACTTTTTTCCGATGGCAAAAGCCGTGATGTCTTTCTCCAGCGTTTCTGTGAACTGGAACAACTTGCACCTTATGCTGCTCCGGATGAAATTACGGTTTTTGCAGTAGGTTCAATGCCGCCATTATTTTTTCATTTTTTTAAAAAGCTCGGCGACTTCCGTACGGTTCGGTTCTACTACCTCAATCCCTGTGAAGACTACTGGGCAGATCAAATGAACCGTTTTGAAGCACGACGACGGCTGATCCGGGAAGAACTGCCTCCGGCAGGCAACCCCCTGCTGCAGAGTTTCGGCTCCTATGGCAGGGAATTTTTTAAATTGGTCGTCGAACAACTGGACGACTTTGAAGAACATTTTGAATCTTATTATACCCCTGGAGAACAACCAGACGTACTCCATGCTATGCAGCAGGATATTTTACGAATGAGGGATCGGGCAGCAAACGACGATCCATTCGCCGCTCCGGAAGATCTTCCTTTCCCTGTTGCACCGAACGACCGTTCTGTCATGATCCATTGTTGCCATAATCGGCGCCGGGAAATCGAAATTCTTCACGATCAGCTTCTATACCTCCTGCAATCGCCGGAAGTTCAACCGCGCGATATTCTGGTTATGGCTCCGGATATCAATGAATACGAACCTTATATTCGAGCCATATTCGGATTAGGCCCGTTGGAGAAATTTTTTTCCATCACAGACCGCAGTCTCCGCGAAGCTAATCCTCCGGCAGTGGTATTTGAAGAGTTGCTGGCACTGCCCACCAGCCGATTTGCGATCTCAGAACTTTTTAGACTACTCGACTTTCCACCAGTAGCGCAAGCTTTTAATCTGTCATTAAATGAGCGGCAAAGGTTACAGCAACTCTTTGCCCGCAGTGGTGCCCGCTGGGGAATGAATGCGGAACACCACCGGGAATTCACCGGAGTTGCCTTTGCAGACTTCTCCTGGCAAGACGCGTTGGACAAACTACTGCTGGGATTTATCGGAGATTTTACTCCGGAAGTTACTACTGATCCAGAACTATTGTATAATGTGCCGGTTCCTGACGAAGATGATGCTATACTTCTGGGAAAAGGAACGGATTTTCTCATGGCCTGCAATACTTTAAGAGGACAGCTTAAAGAAAAACATACTTTACATGAATGGTCTCAAATCCTGGGAAACGCGGTAGAGATATTTTTTGCCTCAGATAAAGAAAATGCCACTGGTCTCGCCGTTTTGCGTGAAGCCGTTGCTCATCTTGCCGATCTCGGAATGCTCAGCAATTCTGAAGACTTACTGCCCGTCGATGTCATCGCAGAACTTCTGAGTGGCAAACTTGAAGCTCCGCCGGAAAACCTTCCTTTTCTGCGCGGGAAGATCGTCTTCTGCTCCATGCAACCCATGCGGAGTATCCCCAAAAAGGTTGTAGTCCTTCTGGGACTGAATGACCGGAAATTCCCGCGTAAAGACCACAATAACAGCTTTTCAATTATCAACAGCCACCCCAAGGCCGGGGATCGCGCCCGAGATTTGGAAGACCGATACCTTTTCCTGGAAGCGCTGCTGTCAGCCCGGCGGAATTTGTTGCTTTTCTATCAAGGACGGGAAGAAACAAACAATTCTCCGTTGCCGCCGGCGATTCCGTTAGAAGAAACTCTTCATTACCTTGAAAATTGCTTTCAATTGCACCCCGTCAACCAAAAGCTGCAGGCTTTTGACCGGGAGTATTTTTGTCCTGATCGCCCCAAAGGGATGGAATCATTTAACCGTGCCGCCTGGCGCGGAGCGAGCGCTTTCAACACAGCGGAAAGATTTGCCGAAGAACCGCGTCCCCGTTTGCAACGCTGGATCGGACGTTTTGAGCTGCCGATCACCGTAGAACTGACTACTCTTATTCGTTTTTTTTCCGATCCGGTTACCGAGCGGGTAAAAACTCTTTTTGGAATCCGACTGGCACCGGAGCAGGAGCAACCGGAAGATGATGAACCATTTCTTCTCTCCGCTCCGGATCGAGGGTATCTCCGCAGGCTGATCCTGCATTCACGAATTGCCGGATATTCTCATGACGCAGTTCTGCGTATAGCACGGGCTCAAGGGGTATTACCGGTTGGCAACGGAGGTAATGTTGTGTTCTCCAGGGTCTGGCATGATGTTGATGCACTGGGAGATATCTTGACGGAAAGTGCAGCACAACAGCCATGGCGTTTTGCTTTGCCGCTATCGCATCACAAACACAAATGGCTCGTGGAAGGAACATTGAATGCTGCGTTGGATCGGCAAAGTTTCATTCTGCCAGGGTATGGTTCGTGGCGCTGGAAAAATGCTGTTGCCTTTCATCTGACCGGCCTGGCATTGCGCGCTACACAAAATTCCCTGACACCACTGGTCGGGAAATTTATTTCCTGGCAACAGGAAACGGGTTTTCCCATTGTCCAAAAGTATAATTTCGGGGAAAAAACTCCAACGGAAGCCCGGAATTGCCTTCTCCAGCTTGTCCGGCTCTATTTTGCTGGACTGCGTGAACCTTTGCCAATTTTCCCTCAAACAATGGAAGCCTTTCAATCAGGAAAAGGCGACTTTATTCCCACGTCAAAATTCTCTCAGTCGCAAGAAGATTTTTCGTACGGTGGAGATTACGAATGCTGTCCCGGCATCCGGTATTGCTACGAACAGAACTTTTTGTCTCAGATTGAGAATAACTCCGCCCTCTCCGCCAACCGGAATGCCTCAAAACGTTTAGAGCTTTACCGTCTTTTGGCAACGTTGCTCCCAATGTCCTTGGCAAAGGAGGTTGACTTATGCCAGAATTAAACGCTATGACCGTCTCCCTGGAAGGAACACATCTGATTGAAGCCGCTGCCGGAACCGGGAAAACCTATAATATTCAAACTCTTGTTGCAAGGCTCCTGCTGGAGAAACGCATTCCAATCGACAAAATTCTTGTCGTCACGTATACCGATCTGGCAACTGGAGAACTCCGCAATCGCCTGCATACAATTCTGCATACGCTTGCGGAATTGGCTGATGGAAAATTATCGGAAGCGGAAGAGGATCTTTCCCGATGCCAGGCACTGTTGCAGGCAGCACAACGCAGCGGCCTCGATAAAAGTGCAATCTGCAGCTTGTTGCGCCGGGCACTGCTTGATTTTGATGCGGCAGCTATTTCAACCATCCACGGATTCTGTCAGCGAGTGTTGAGTGAAAACGCCTTTGAAAGCGGAGTTCTCTTCCGTGCCCGATTGGAAAAAGACATCTCCCCATTTGTCGAGGAAGTCGTCCGTGATGAATTTCGGAAGCTCTTTTATCAACAAACCTCTGACCCGGCGGCGGAAAGCATTCGTTCGGGTTTGCTGGGAGCGCTATCGCTGACACCGGATAAAATCATGGATATCTGCCAGAATTTCCTGTCGAGAGGAACACTGGATCTGACGCCGGAAAGTCGTAGAAAAAGTATGCTTTTTGCGGAATATTTTAAGGAAATTGTTGCCTTGTGCAAAAAGATTCCTCAAATTCCAGATTTCAACGCTATCCTGCCGATTCTGAAAGGCAAGGACATTGAAACCATGGTAAATGATATTTGCAATTTAGTTGATTATGCCCGAAAAAGCCGCAATTATCCCAAAGAATTCTTCTCAGCGGTTCGTAAACTTTCTCCGGAGCAATTACAAAAAATTCTGAAACAACCGCGATCACAGGCGGACAAAGACCACAATCAACGCATCCTGGCCAACTTTCTTGAAGAGTCTTTTTTTCAATGGGTTAAGCAGCTTGTCGCAAAACTTGACGACTTCGCCGAAAGTACAAAATCCTGTCTTGTTATCGCTTCGATAGAACAATTTGAACACTATCGGGAAGAGCGTCGCTTCCAGACTTTTGACGACCTGCTTGTCAAAGTCCATGAAATTCTCCGCCTCCCGGGGAACTCCCTGGCAACATTACTCCGCACCCGCTTTGCCGCCGGAATCATTGATGAATTTCAAGATACCGATAAAATTCAATATGAAATTTTTCATGCCATTTTCAGTTCTCCCGGCCATGCCTTTTTCATGGTAGGTGATCCAAGACAAGCAATTTATTCGTTCCGCGGCGGAGATTTGGCTACTTATCGCCGCGCTGATACAGAATGCGCCGATGCAAATGGCAAGAAATACACTCTAAGTGTAAACTTCCGTTCCTCTTCACCAATCATTAATGGATGTAATACATTGTACGATGGCCTTCAGAATCCATTCCATGATTCGGGCATTCTGTTTGCCCCGATCAAGCCCCCTTCAGCCAACAACGGTGGCCCGCGGCAGGGAATTTTACTTGACGGACACGAAGATCCTAATCCAATTAAAATTTATGAAGCCCCTCTCAATAAAACAGCTTTAGCCCAACATTGTGCAAATGAAATCCTGACGATTCTTTCTGATGGCCGCAATACGATCCCGGATGGCACAAATCAAGGACGGCCACTGCGCTGCTCTGATGTCGCCGTCCTTGTCCGCAGCCGCCTTAATGGCAAAGCTGTTCTTGCAGAGTTGCAAAAAAAGCATATTCCTGCTGTTCTTCATGATGATGTCAACTTATTCGACTCGGAAGATGCCCGTGAACTTGCAATTATGCTGCACGCGGTCGCCTCTCCCCGTGACAAAAACGCATTTCTGAATGCAGCATTGACTCCGCTTTTTGCTATTGACGAAACCGAACTTGCCAATCTTCAGCGAAATGATTCACTCCGTTCTGCAAAATGGGAGCTTCTGCTTTCTCCGGCTGCAGCCTGGCGTAAAGGCTCCTTTGCGGAAATGTTTGAAGAACTCCTCCGCGTCATGGATCTCCGTTCCCGTTATGCGCGACGAAGCGACGGAGAGCGCAAACTGACCAATTTAATTCAATTGGGAGATGCAC
>CALGPR010000076.1 GCA_937960425.1 uncultured Lentisphaeria bacterium | reverse complement strand
TTCATTGTCTGGGATTTCCTCCTGAGCAATAGATGTCGCATTGACGGTTGCTGTGACAGCAGGACTCGAAGATATGGTCGATGTTGCTGAAGTTGCACTGTTGATGTCGGAAGGCAACATTGGAGCCGTTTCTGAAATAACAGCCTTTTCCACTGTGGACGGGGTTTCGGATTCTACCGATTGCACGCGTTCTTCCGCTATGGTGAAATTTTCTACAATCGATTCCGAGTTCGGAGCAATAGTGGAAGAAACGACGGATTCAGCAGAGTTGAACGCAGCAGAGTCTTCAGGCATTTTTTCTTGTTCCTGGCTATTCACTTCTTTTGCTGCAATTGTCGGCAAAATAACGGCAAAGGCACAAAGTGCAACAAACAGGATACAGACCAGAATACGCGGAGTTCTGCGGGTTGTCCCAAGGGCAAGGATACGTGTTTTCAAATCAGCTACGTACCCGAAACTCATTCCGCGAATTACCGAGTCGGCAACAGGAGCAGCAGCAAGTTCAACCATTAAATTCGCATAACAACCGACATTGCCATCTTCTGTTCCACTCCAGCGAATGGCATCTGCATCAGCCGTCAATTCTGCTGCCCGCTCAACTTCCCGGATCAGAAGATGCAGAAACGGATTGAACCACACCAGTGCCGCCAGACCGGAAAACAGGTGAGCCGAAAGCAGATCATGCCGTTTAATATGAGAACACTCGTGAAGAAGGAGCATCCGGATTTCCCGATTGTTGTAACAAGCAATGGCTTTTGCCGGCATCAACAGTTGTATGCCGCCACATCGGCAAGCCGCAGGCGAAGAGAAAAACGTCCCGGCATTTCGGCAGGTGACCTGTTGAGCAGGAATTTCACTTAACCGGAATGCTTCAAGGCAAAGTTTCCGAATCCTTTTGTCGTCAATTTCCTTCATATACTTCAATTCCCGGCGTAACCGAAAGTAATGATGCAGCAATACAGAACATTTTACCATTCCCACACAAAGGAGCAACCCAAGCAATATTGTCTGCCAAGAGATGGAAAAAGTTGGCTCGATAGTTATCGGTGCTGAAGGAGGCAGGTTCGGCCTGACCATTTCCGGTGCCAGGTTGATTTGTTCGGGCGGCGTCATTTCTAATGCTGGTGTTACAGCCCCTACAGAATGAGGGGGGGCAAAATCAGACGATAGAGGAATTGTAAAGCAATGGACCGGGACAAAGAGTAGAATGATCGCTGCGATGGCAAGGCGTTTCTGAATTACAGCAGCCATGCGTGTTTTTGCGACGCCGATAACCGTCTTATAAAACAAGTACAGGATTGCGGCCCGCAAAATGGTCCCCAACAAATAAAATAATAAAGAATTGATCATTTTCCACCCTTTTGCTGTTGAAGAGCTACCAGC
>CALGPR010000075.1 GCA_937960425.1 uncultured Lentisphaeria bacterium | reverse complement strand
CTCTCATCATTTACGTCAACCGGCAACCCTTCCTCAACAATTTTTTCCATCAATTTCGTTTTCAATTGCCCTGGAATTGCCGCAGCCAACGGCTTGATCACTGCAAGAAGTTTTTCCAGTGCCTCGCGACGGGAGCTCAAGTCTTCAGCCAGGATCACACCTTCGCGGTCGCGCATGGCAATAAAAGCATCAAGCGCTTTAAGAACTGCATTTTTGACAGCATGATTCAATTCCGGATTTTCCGCATCAAGGGGCACAATCTCTATAACACCCGGAAGTGCGAGAAGCTGAGCCGCGTTCGGCATGGAAATATCATTGAACTGAGATGCTAATTTACGACATTCCGTCGTCAACTCATTTAAAAGAACACTATTGATCCGCACCGTAGACAGCTCTCCTGCCCCGCTAATCATCAAACGAACATTAACACTGCCACGACTGATCCTCGGAGCAATCCATTGCCGCATCTCTATTTCAATTGCCGAAAACTCACGTGGCAACGTAAAACGCAATTCCAGCTGTTTACGATTAACCGAAGAAATTTCCACGGAAAAAATCACCCCGTATGCGGCACATTCTCCTTTGCCAAATCCGGTCATACTGCGAATCATTCCTGCGCTCCTCCTTCTTGGGCAGAAACCGTATTAGCCGCCAGTTCACTATCGTCCAAAATTCCACCAGTAATAATTGTCCATCCAGACAAATTTTCGTCTCTGGCAGAACCGCAGACAACAATCGTTTTCCCCGGCAAATTCTGAGTCTTCCAGCACAACGACAATTGCACTTTGGCATTCTTTCCTCCCCCAGGAAGCGGCTCGCCATCAGGGGCTGTTACCGTATATTCATCCGGGAAAGAAGTGGCAATAAATTCCGGATTGGAAAAACGAACGGCATTAGCATCATTTAGAGAAAGTTGTTCATTCAGATTATTCCAGACATAGCGCTGTGCTTTACCGATTGCAGCAATGCGATTACGATCTTCTTTCGGAAAGGTTTTTCGAATTAAACGGTTCGGCGACCAATAAGCCATATCCCCATTCGGACAAATTCCAAAGACCATAAATGCTTCTTCGCGTCCAGGAATTAACCAGGTAATGCAAACCTGGCTGGCAGAAGAATGTAATAATGGATATCCCCCGTATCCTCGGGGAATGAAAATATCCGACACAAGGAAAGCAGGAACATTAAAACGGACATATTCCCGTTCCTCCAACGTCAAATCCGATGCATGATTCAGTAAAAATGTCCGTGCGTCAACTGCAGCTTCTTCCCGATAATATGCAGCAGAATGACAACCGCTAAATGGTAGAAATACAGCAAAAGATACCATCAGCAGCATAACCGTATAAGTAATTTTTTTCATTCTGTTCCCTTGTAGTGTTTCCTGGTAAACGATCCATATCCCCGAAGCAGGGTAATACAGCACAATATAGTGCAGAAGTAAGATTTTTTCCAATGCCATGGCTGTGTTTCAGCGCATTTTG
>CALGPR010000074.1 GCA_937960425.1 uncultured Lentisphaeria bacterium | reverse complement strand
AGCCGATATATTTCCGGATTTCGGATTCGGAAATCCGTCAGGTTCAGCAGAAAGCAGAGAATTTGTTTGCTTTGGTCACAGCGCGGATCGATTCCGAAAATGCAGGTGCGCAGTATACGCCGGAGGAGAGCGAAGCCGGAAAACTGGTTGCGTCACTGGATACTGTTACGCTGCAAACCCTCAAATCTTTGCTGATGGATGAGATGCTCATGGAGCAGTTTTATCAGGAACTGAATAATATTGCAGCCTCGGGGGTGGTTACGGATTCGGTACAGAAAGAATTTAAGGTTGGACAAAAAATCCGGATGATCGATGCAGCCGGCCGTGACCGGCTTCCAAAGCCCATTGAAGAAATTAATACTCCTTTTACTGCCGCAGAATTATTGACGGCTTCTATTTTGAGAAATTATTCTCCGGGCGAAGAGTATAATTCATTCAAACAGAATTTGCTGAATCTATGCAGTTGGGTTTTCGCTTCCGGTACTCTGGTGCAGGACGAAGAACTTACGGAAAAGCGTCGTATCGCCGCTGCGGATGCCGTCAACCCGGTAATGGTTCGCGTCCAGAAGAATCAGCCATTACTTATCAGAAACCAAGTCGTTACGCCGGATGTACTGATTGCAATTCACGCTTACGAGCAGGAGTACCAGAATCAGCGGCAGTCGGAAAAAGTATTGCAACGGTTATTGCAAAATATGGTTTGGGGGCTTTTTCTGGTGATTTTTGTCGGTTTTTACATGTACCATATTCATCCGGAAGTGGCGAAGAGCAACCGGAAATTAATCCTGTCAACGGTTGTGATTCTGTTGGGACTCCTGATTGATGTGGCAGCCATTGAAGCCTTTGGTTTCGGCAGTTCCCAACTGGGTATTTCCCCGGGGTTGGTGATGATTGCGATTCCGCTGGCGCTCCCGGCGGTATTGCTGGCGGTAATGATCGGGTTCCGGGTTGCTCTCTTTGGCGGCTTTTATGTTTCCAGCATCGTGGCAATGATGATGGGATATTCCTTTGACGTAGCGCTGGAATCTATGGCGGTTTCCGGCTTAGCGGCGCTTCTGGTTCGACATGCAACAAATTACCGATCTTTTTTTACCCGGGTTCTTTTTTCTATCGGAGCAACCTTCTGGATCCTTGATATTACGGTTTTGACAACCTGCCTGGAACAGCCGATACTGGTGCCGTGGGCACTGGCGCTGTCCTTTTACAACGGAATTATGACGGCAGTGCTTGCGTTGATTTTGATTTTCCTCTTTGAATTGGTTTTTCATATCAGTACGGACATGTCCTTGACTGTGTCTTGTGACTTTAACAATCCGCTGTTGAAGGAACTGCAACTGCGCGCTCCTGGGACCAGTCATCATTCGCAAAATGTCGCAATGCTGGCAGAAAATGCAGCCAAGGAAATTGGCGCAAATCCGGTACGGGCCAGGGCCGGCGCTTTGTACCATGATATCGGGAAAATCAACAAAGCAGAGTATTTTACCGAGAACAATATTGCCGGCTGCAACCAGCACGTCAATTTGACTCCTCAAATGAGTAGTTTGATTATTCGCGACCACGTCAAAGATGGGTTGGATCTGGCGTATAAGCACCACCTCTGCAAGCTGATCCGAGACACGATCAGTCAACATCACGGAACTGACCTGATCCAGTTTTTTTACCAGAAAGCGCTTCAGGCACAGGGGGCAGATTCCCCGCCGCCGGAGGCTCAATACCGTTATTCCGGCCCGCTGCCTCATGAAAAAGAGGTCGTTATCGTCAGCCTTGCCGATGCCTGTGAAGCGGCATGCCGGTCTCTGGAAAAGCCGACAGCTTCAAAGATTGAGGCCATGGTTGATGAAATTTTCCGGAAGCGCAGCAGGGATGGCCAGCTGGACAATGCCGACTTGACACTGGCAGAGCTGGCAAAGATCCGCTTGAGCTTTGTCCGGACGTTGACAACGATGTATCATGGAAGAATTGCTTACCCGAAAGGAAATGATAAAAAGGATGAAGACGACCTATTCATGGCGGTGCAAAAATCTGCCTCACCCCAGATGCCGGGAACTGAAGCGGGCAATGCAGAAAGCAGCGGAACTGGCAAATCTGCCAACTGAGATGGATTGGGAACTGCGTGTCTATTTCCTGGATGATTCCGCAATGGCCAGAAGCAATGCGGACTATGTCGGGCACGATGGGGCAACAGATGTCATTACCTTTTGCTATCTCGAAGGCGGCATGGCTGGAATTTTTCCCGGCGACATCGGGATTGAACTTCTCATTGATCCGGAAGTAGCTCTTCGGGAAGGCTCGGAACGAGAAGATTCTTCTTATGCTCAGGAGTTGATGTTGTATATTGTTCATGGCCTGCTTCACTCTGCGGGAGAAGATGATCTGGATCCACTCAGGGTACAACAGATGCGGCGCAGGGAAAAGGAAGTGATAGACGCTCTTCTGCCGACTATTGATGTTGAGGCAATTTTTCCTTGTCCGTAAAATTCGTATTCCGTTGTTGCCCTGTTGGAAAACAGATGTGAAGAAGGAAACTTTCAGAAAAAAAATCTTTTCTGAGCCTCGCGAAGACTTAAGATGTTTTGCTATCGACAATGTCGGAAAGCTTGGAAAAAAGTTCCTGTTCCTGTTTCAGGAATAACTGATTGAGCTTTTCTATTGCTTCTTTCCGACGACCTTTCCTGAGCAGTAATCTTGCTTCGCCACGTACCGTAAAATATTCGTCATGCCAGCGGTTTTCCAGTTCAATGAGTTCCTGTTGACGGGGATTGTCCATTCCAAATTGCTTTTTGATCCGATAAGCCAGACGGCCCAGCTCGCCGTTAGCTGCTCTTTCCGGGACTTTTTCCAGAGAGATGGGAACCGGCAGCGCCGCCGTCATTCGCGGCGGCCCGAAGCAGACAAAGGCTACACTTAATTCTCCCGGGAACTCCTGGTCCGGTAAAAATGTCGCACATGAAACCGTACTGTTGCGGAAAGGACATTGATCCGGATGCGGGGGCTGCCGGAGGCGAGCAATACGAAGGCAATCCGCTACGCTCAGCCTGAACGGAGACAACACTGCTTGAGATAATGCTTGCCGGGTAACGTTCGCACGGCGCGCAGAAGACTTTTTTGCCGATTCCTTTAACCCGGAAATCTGCTTCATTTCCGGAAGAGTCCAGTCGTTTGCCCGCAGATCAAATGAAGAAGATGCCGTTTCCTGGTAAGCCAGATGTTCAGAAGAAAGTTCATAGAACGCCCCTCCATCGGGGTCACAGGCAGCAATGATGACCGCTTGTGAAAAACCGCCGGCTGCAATTTCTTTGATTTTTTCAGTCGTTTCCTGCGTCGTGGCGCATGTTTTCGCCAGTTCTTCCAGAACCTGCCGGTTATTCATTCTCTCTGGATATACAGGATCTTTTGTCGCGGCAACTGCATTGTTGCTTAGCGCAAGACCCGCTTCATTTAATAACATATATGGACTGATTTGTAAATATTTATATCCTTTTTTCGGTCGGATGATTTCCAATGTTACCGGTTGTTCTTTCCCATTCCCCCAATCCCGGTTTTTGTGCAGGATTGCTGAGCCATATTGACCGC
Source organism: uncultured Lentisphaeria bacterium (assembly GCA_937960425.1). Lineage (GTDB taxonomy): Bacteria > Verrucomicrobiota > Lentisphaeria > Victivallales > Victivallaceae > UMGS1518. The sequence goes on along the minus strand of CALGPR010000074.1, from coordinate 2,009 downwards.
CATCCGGTGCAATGATCCATGTCGTGCAGGGATAGACTCGATAAATTCCGGTCAACAACAGCATGGTAAATATTATAGAAACAATTTTCATCAAAATACTTCCCTTTGCGTCGGCCCCCCATCTGGTGGAGTCGTGAAAATGTTTTTGAGTTGTTCTACTGTAATTTGGGGACTTTCTTTTGATTGTTATTCGACCGAGTTCCTGAGTTTTTTCCCGCCCCAATTTATCCATAAAGAGTTTTGAAACGATTCTATCGCGCGTTTGCGGTTTTGCCAGCTTTTCATTACGATACCATAGTATATCATTGTTTTTTGAGAGTGAAAGCTTTTTTGTGAAAAAAAATAACTTTTCAGGGATGCGCAATGCGATTACGCCATCTCTGCGGTTGCAATTTTTCAAAAAAAGTGTATAATTCGGCAAAATCAGAAAAGAAATGCGGTTTTCGCAAAATTTTTTGTTTCTTCAAAGAGAAGGAGAAAGGAGAAGTCACAATGAAAAAAAGCTTACTAAGATTGATCAGTGTTGTACTTATCTTATCCGGGGCAAGTGCAATGGCAGATGTTCCTGTACATATAGTTCGTATAGGAAATTACGAAACCGTTTCGGTATGTATCTGGGAAAATAAGCCACAAATGCAGATGATCTTTCCCACTTGTGGGGTCAAAATAGGAATATTGGGCTGCTTCGGCGCCCCGGTTTACGGTGCGGAAGGCGCAGTTGTTTGTGCCGGCTCCGACGAAGTATATGGCTTCAAAGGTGGATTGGGGTATACCCTTGGAAAGCGCCTTGACGGAATGTGCCTGGCTCCTGTGAACGTTGTTGACGAAGTCAACGGCCTCCAGATTGGCGCCGTCAATGTCACCAAAGGCGGGCAAACTATCCAGGTCGGACTGCTCAATTTCCTTGAAAACGGATTTCTCCCGGTTTTTCCGCTCGTTAATTTTTCTCTTTAACCAGAAAACAGGATCAGTGAAAATGAAAAAATTTCTGACATCTCTTTGTGTTGCTGTTGCCAGCATGATTTTCGTCGCTGCCGCTGAAGAACAGACAATTTATATTATTCAGGAAACAGAGAAGCCGGTTCGGCAGCTTCTGCAACCCAACCCTCCCTGGAAAGCTTATCCGGTGGTTTATTTTCAACCGGGTATCTGGGCAGGATTTCCGTCTTCTATGGATGAATCACAGGTTTACGGAATCAAATCCGGATGGCCGATTTGCAGTGGATACGGCATCGTTGAAGGCGTTGAAGTGTCCTGGCTGGGCTCTGCAACTGATTATATTTACGGGATTCAGGGAAGCTGGCTCTATTGCGACAACCGGGAATGTATGGGCTTGCAGGCCGCTCTTGGCGTTTGCAACAACCGCAACTATCTGGATGGAGTACAGGCATCTCTGGTTTACAATCAGGCCGGAGACGTCCGCGGACTTCAGGCGGGACTGGTGAATGTTGCTGGAGATTTTATCGGTTTCCAGCCGGCAGCGGTTTTGAATGTCGCTGACGAATTGAAAGGAGTACAGGCTTCGGTGCTTCTCAATGTCGCAAATTATTTCGAAGGCCTTCAGGCCAGTTTGATCAATGTTGATTCGTCTCTGCAGGGAGGTAAAGGCATGCAGCTTGGACTTATCAATATTGGAGGAGGCGGAATTCAGTTCGGGCTGCTGAATATGATGGATGACGGCATTCTGCCCTGTTGCCCAATCGTGAACTTCAAACTGTAAGTTCTTGAGAAAAGCGGGAAAAAAACTTTTTTCAAGTTGACAATCGCTTTTTAAAATGCTATAATATAGACATTATGAGTACAAAGCAGAACAACAGTATGACTTATTGGGGTTGGTGGCGTTGGCGTTAATTCCGTCAAGGCCCGGTTGTTTTTGCCATAAGCACAGAAAAATTTGACGGATTGATTCAAAAAGAGTCAGTCCGTTTTTTATTGAAAGCAAAAGCCGTACCGGGAGAACCGGTACGGCTTTTCTTATCTTCAGAAATTTCAATCATTGAATATAAAAT
>CALGPR010000073.1 GCA_937960425.1 uncultured Lentisphaeria bacterium | reverse complement strand
CTTCTGTACGCCTGGGACACAGGCGATTTTTTCACAAACATACAAAATTTCACCATTGTCGTTTGTGTTTTGTAAATATACCCGCAGGGTCCCGGGAATTTCCGGGTGACGCCCGAAATGCGAAAGGGACAACGCCACGGATACGTGAGCTCCTTCCGGGTAACACTCTTCTGCCATATCCGCCAGCAACACGACTTCGCCATTGCAGCGCGCCATCCATTCCGAAGTAAAAAATTTGTCATCGTCAAAGAAATCAACAATGCCGTTTTTATTTTCATACTTAAAGCAATCCGCAAACTGAAGCATTTCAAAACCACAAAGTTGCGACAGGCGTAATCGTTCCAAGTAAGTTTTTATTGCAAATTTCTTCCATTTACGGGATGCCGCACGATACTGTTCCATGCGTTCCAGCGAAATCTTTTTCTGACGAATCAATTCGGGCAACTCAATTAGATAACGCGGCTTTCGAATTTTATGTTGAGCAAGATAGCTTTCACCAACCCTCGCCGCAAATTCATCAAATTTGCGATTTAACGCCTCATAATCGGGAATTTCAATATAATGCATCGCCTCATGAGCAAGAACCGGCTTCAATGGTGTAGCATTACGCCGCGCTTCCACATTGCCGAAAACAGCACTTTCGTGAGAACTTTCCATTGGAGTGTCGTACACAGAACCATTGAGATGCCAGCAGGCATCAGATGTGAACATATCACGATGATGTTTATAAGGGAAGAAGTAGGCAATGTGCTGGGAATAAATATCGGCAGTCGTCCGGTCAAATTCTCCCCATCCGGAATTATCCATAATCAGTTTTTCCGGGGCAAGTTTTTTTCCTTCTTCATATAACTTGCGCACCCCGGGCTGATGGCCGGAATTATGCATCTCATTGCCAATACAGAAAACAGCTACCGATGGATGATTGCGATAACGCAAAATTGTTTCACGCCAGGCAGTATTATCCAACGCCAGGCCAGTCCGGTTGCCTTCAGCGTCATAATCATAAGCAAACCCGATTTCCATATGGATAAAAAGACCCAATTCATCAGCGGCACGAACAAAGTCCTCATCAGGGATTGTACTGTGAAAGCGTACCAGATTAAAACCGTATTTTTTTGCTTGCCGGATATGGTAACAATAACTTTCGTAATTGGATTTTCCGGAAAAATTCGGATGATCGTGAGCAACGATTCCCCGAATGTATCCGCGGAAGAAATAGGGATTCCCATTGACCAGAACAGTAGAATTGCCGATCGTTTTCAGTTCTACAATTCCAATTCCCAGAGGAGTATTCAATTCCGAAGCGGTCAGGTGATATAGTGCCGGAGATTCGGGGGACCACTGTCGCAATTTCGCGGTATCAAAGAGATATTCATTTCTACCATCAACAACACGGGCTGTCAGTAAAGGAGCTTCCATTGTCCTGCCAGCTTCATCCGAGATGCGAATATCATTTAACGATACCGAACTGCAGCACAAAAGCAATTTGCCGCCGTCTTTTACTGTATAGCTCCAGTCAATCATAAAAAACCTCTTTCCCTGCACAGAACGATCCAATTCTGTTGTTTTACACCACAATTCTAATGAGAGATATTCCGATTTTGCCACAAAAGGCATGATAGTATACCATCGGAATATATTTATTCAACTGAAAAATCCCTTTCCTTACAGTAACAACCGAAAGAAAAGGGAAACGTTCTGAGTGTAAACCAATATCAATATTTTTTAAGCGAGGAAAGATACACTCTCAAATTTCTTCTTTCCGGCAGTACAATGTTTGAGTCGGGAATGCCATATTGAGGTTATTCTCGCGAAATCGGCGATGAATTTCCATATTCATATCATTTTTCCAACTTTCTGCTTCCCAGTAACTACCGGTCTTAAACCATACACAAACAGCAATATCCAACGAATAAGCATTAAAATTGGCAAACCCGATTTTTGCCGGGTATTTTTCCGTTTCAAAATGTGCGGGATTATTGCAAATATCGGCAATAATTTCCCGGGCTTTCTGCAAGTCTTCCGGAGAAGTTTCGTACACCAGTCCGATAGTAAAGCTATAACGAGTATACGGCCGATCCGTATTATTAATTATGGTAGAAGAAGCGACTTCTTTATTTGGCAAAATATACAATTCTCCGTTGGGAGCTCTGAGGCGGGTAGATCGTAATCCCATAGTTTCTACCACGCCGGAAACACTACCTATCGTCACCCAGTCACCAACTTTAAAAGAATGATCGATAATAATGACAATGGACCCGAAAAAATTAGCGATAGATTCCTGAGCAGCGAAAGCAACAGCCAAACCAACAACTCCGGCTCCGGCAAGGAGAGAAGTAAGATTCAATCCAAGGATATTCTGGCCGATAAAGAAAATCGCCAAAATAACCAGGATTACCTTGAATGTGCGGCGCAACAGCTCTTCCAGCAGACGATCCAAATGCGTTTCTCCCCGGTGTAATGCATCGTGCAACATCATATTCAAAACATCAATCAGACGAAGAAATCCCCATACAAAACTGATTGCTATGCACGCTCCGAATCCTCTCCCCCAAACAATCATCAGGTCGCCACCGACTGTTTTAAAGAGAGGCAGAAAACTCAGGAAGACGCCAACAATACAAAGGAAAAGCAACGAGGGATTCTTCAAATTATTACAAAGGACATCATCATATTTCCACTTTGTGCGGCGAGTCAAATTCAGCAAAGTTTTCCAGAAAACAATGTTCACAACCCAGGACACAAAATACGTTACCAGCAAACCAATTATCAATACCAGTAATTGCAGTTTCATATCTCCGAGGGCGCTAACGCCTTTTGCAATAGACGAATGGATTTCCTTCCAGAAATCAGCGACAATAGAAATCTGTTCAAGCGGGTCATCACTGTTTGCAGGAGAGGACTCCTCTATAATCCTGGCAGGTTCTGCAACTGTATCAACCGTTGTTTCTTGCTGATTCACCACAATATCCTGGATTTTTTTCCCTGTGTCAGAATCTTTGACAACAATAATTAAAGTGCCGTTTTCTTTCGAAACCACTTCATCATTTACAGCTGCATTACTGAGTGTCCCCCACATACAAAGAGACAACAATATGAAAATTATGGCTGATTTTAACATGCGCGACCTCTGGTAATTATTCCTTCTCCGAATTTAACTGGTAAAATTTACTATACAACATTTCAAATTTTTTACAAGACTTTCCTTGATTCC
>CALGPR010000072.1 GCA_937960425.1 uncultured Lentisphaeria bacterium | reverse complement strand
TTCGTACCCGGAAATAGTAAACGGATAGTTACCATCTGGAATGATTGAAAATTCGCCGTCACTGGTAATTTCGTCATCCCACCCAATTGCGCGTCCGAGATTTTCCGTCATAATTTACTGCTCCTGTAGTTCGATGTTTTTTTTGATGACCTCCCACCCCGCGGTGATCCGTTTCAGTGTAGGAATATTATATTGTTCTATCGGAGTTCCTGCTGGGCATACTCCGCGACGTGCGACCTCTGCGCTCAACTGTGCTGGCGAAATTCCACTCATCTCCATGAGTATTCTAACCTGCCGCAGAAACTCACTTTTTTCGGGATTCTCTACCGTGATTGACGCCGTTTTTTTTGCTGGAACTGGTGCTAACACCGGAGTCTGAGAGGGGATCGTTTTTTGTTCCTGAACGGTAGATTCCGTAGCCTCTTTTTTTTCAATGGAGTTTTCGCGGATAATAGCAATTAGTTCTGGAGCAAGTTCTGTTTTCTCAAATGCGATTTCGTCCGGGAATCCGAACCGGTTTTTTGCATCCCAACATGGATGATGCGTAGTGTAAACTACACGCTTCCCCCCTGAGACTTTGAATTTTCCGCTATCGTTGATGACAATCGTTTTGTAATTTGCGAACAGTAACATATCCGCCCACTCTTTGAGTAATGGGCAAACCGTTTTTGCACATTTGAGTTCCCACCGGTCATAGGCGCCAGATTCGTCCGGTTGCTCAAATTTACGCAATGCGGCATGGGCAAGAAAAACGAGATGAAGTCCAGTCAATTCTCTGAACCGGTTCAACCGATCGAGAAACACCGCCCATCTTTCTGCAAGAAACGTGAATCCCCTGCCGTACCCAAACTCCTCGATCCCATTTTTTCCCGCTTTGTCGCAAACTACTCTTGTGATCTGCTTGTCGAGCCAATCGGCTGTATCAAATACGAGTGTCTGATAAGCTCCATGATTTTGCGCAATGTGTGCCATGATTTCGTCAAGTTCGGGAAAACTGGTAACGGGGATACGATCAACATTCATCCGTCCCGTGCTACCTTCAAAATCGAGGAACAATGGCTGCGGCCATTTGCTGGCAAAGGTTGTTTTCCCTATACCTTCCGGACCGTATAGTACGCATTTGAGTGGGGTGATTTGTTTCCCCTTAATGATGTTCATTTACCATTCTCCTATTTCATTGCTATTGATTACTGGTGACAGTTCGACGCCGTCCTGGATGGCGTAGCCGTCTTCGATAATGATACTGCATTCGTCTCCGCGGGAAACGCGTGTCGCGATCGCCTGGAGGTTTTGTTCTTCGAGATATTGACCGAATGCATTGAGCTGTTCGAGATCGAACGTCTCGATGCCGTCGATCAGGACAAATCCGCAGGCAGGTTTAAGTTTTTTTATTATAGAAACAGCGGTTTTGATCCGTTCCATGCCAGACATGCAGTCCCACGGCTGATTGTTATAGAGCAGAACGGGGCGGTTTTTGTCGTTTCGTCCGATTGAGAGTTCGCTAAGCGGCATTTCTGCGTGATCGAGCAGCGCTCGGCGTTCCTCCCGGACAGCTTCGAGCTGTTTAGTGAGTTCATCAAGCTCGCGCTTGCACTCTTCCGCGTCCGCCTGCGCTTTTTCTTTGTCGGAATTCGCGCGGACTTTCGCATTAATCGTGTCGATCTGCGTAATTTTCGCCTCAAGTTCGGCGGTCGATTCATTTTCCGGTATCGGATCGGCGAGCGCGGCGGCAATATGACAATTGATCGATACCGCTTCGGCCTCTGCGCGTTCGAGTTCCTCCCGGAGCCGGGCAATTCTGTCCATCACATCGGTTTGAGCACGATTGAGCGCAGTGATCTGATTGCGCATCCGGTCGCGTTCTGCGTTGCGCGACAAAATCTCCTGAGATTCCCGAATCAGCTCAGAAGCCGACAGCGGAACGTCTGGAACATCGTGATACTCCGGCATCTCACGGGCGTATTTGACTTTTTGATCGACAATCACACCGAACGCATGGCGTTTATCGTATGCTATCTGCTCACGTCGGTCGAGCTCTATGAGCTGTTCCCCGATTCCAAGCGTTTGAAGCAGGACTTCTGCTTTTTCGTCGTCCCGCATTGCAAGGAATTTTGGTAGGTTAAGTGCGAGCTCCTCGACAAACTCGTCGAGGATTTTTTGACCAGACCGTTTACCGGATGGGTCAGATACGTGGAGCGCCGCATGTTTTCCACGCCGTTCGACGATCATGCCATTAGAGAGTTCGATCCGGATTTTTGCATCTGCGAGTGATCCTTCGCGCTTGAGATTACTTGGACGGTATTTTTCTCCGCCAAGCGCATATACGATTCCATCGATAACAGAGGTTTTTCCCTCTGCGTTATCACCGCCGATGACTGTGAGCCCGTTTTGTGCGGGAGCCATACGCACAAGTGCCACCCGTTTTACATTCTCAAGCTCTAATCCAATGATTTTTACTTTTTCCATTTTACTCATTTATTCCGCGTTTTTTGCTTACATCAATGCAGTCTTCATAGAGGGGGAGTCCCCTCTGTTCAAATTCAATTAGCCGCAAAACTTGCTAATTTGCCCCTTCGGGGCCTTCAACTCTGACTGGATCGCGATCAATTCTTTTATATTATCCTCCCCGCCCCAAACACATATCCTATCAGGAAAGCAGTCGTGGCTGCTTTGATAATGAGAAAATAGAGTTTTATTTTCTCGTGATTGAATTTTTGGCGGTCTTTCTCGCCAATTATTACTTGCCAATCTTTCATTTTATGCATTTCCCTGCCTACGGTTTCGCTGACGTTTCAGCCCCGCAATGAATGTTTTATGTACAATGTTTTTTTCGGTTGTTGATTTTTCCTCGATGCGTCCGCGCTGTTGAAATGCCTTGATGTCAGCAACAGCATAACGAATGCGTTTATGTCCTCCCGGGATGTCAGAAATATCGATCCATGCCGGACCGCGCCCGGCGTACCTCCAGTTGTTCAGCGTTCCGATGCTGATTTTGAGCAGCTCAGCAACCTCGGCCGGGGTTAATAATTGCAGTGAGTCGCGTGTGATGTTCATATCATTTCCCCTTTTATTAAAATTGCAGCAATGAAATAGCTTTGTTTATGTCTGTTGCATCAATGCAATTTTCGATATAAAAAATAAGATCGTCTGGATTGATATTTTTCTCGAATGCAATTTTCTTGAGTTTAACGCCAGCACAATAGGCTTCCGCTGAAAATTCAGAACATGAGGGGGCACGCTGGCGCTTGCTTTGCTTCTTTGCTGCTTCTCGGAATCTTTCTTCCAAGAAAAAAGAAAAGGGTTTTTTCATGATTTTATCTCCACTTTTTGTTGCTTGTATGAAATACAATAATTGCATGAGTGCAATTTATCAAGTGGTTTTTTGATTTTTTTTTTAAATTGGTTGCAATTTCATTGCATTCATGATATTATAAAAGTAAAGTTTTTTTTAAAAGGTGGTAATATGAAAATAACGAACGAGATAATAAAAG
>CALGPR010000071.1 GCA_937960425.1 uncultured Lentisphaeria bacterium | reverse complement strand
TCGTGCGGTCAGGCGCGTACGGAAGCGATTTAAAAAAAGGGCGTTTTCTTTTCCTCCCTCCAGGAAGTCTTCTCGCAGTTCCAGATATTCAGATAATGCACACTTTGCCGGCCTTCCCAGCGCACATAAACGTTCTTTTGAGCCTTTCCCGAAAACTTTGACAATCCCGGCCGGCAGGTCAATATCGGTCAGGTTCAAACCCATGCCTTCTCCAATCCGGAGACCGCCGGAGTATAAAACTTCAATGATAGCGTGATCTCGAGCAGCGGCAAATCGAGCAAAAAATTCATCTTTTGCCGTTCCCGTTGCAATTGCGTGCTCCCAGTACTGCCGCGGCGCATCACAAAGTTTATCAATTGCGGAGACAGAGAAGATTTTCGGTAATGACCGGTCTTTGTGCGGCGAGGCAACGTCCTGAAAAATATTGTCTTTGACGACATTTTCCCGGCAGAGAAATTTATAGAAACTTCTCAATGCGGAAATTTTGCGCAGGATCGAGTTTTTCCCCAGACCTCTCTGGTGTAATTCAAAGATAAATGTGCGCGCACTTTCCCGGTCAAATTTTGCCCAGTCACAATCATCTTCACTGGTTCCTGCTGCGATTTCAGTAAATTCACGGATGTCCCGCCGATACCCGTCAACAGTGTGAGTACTGCCTCCGCGTTCATAGAGCAGATAGCGGGCAAATGCTTCAGGATAATTCATGGTATTTTACCGGTTGGGAATTGAAAAACGAAACGGATGTGGTACTGTTATTACTATGAATGCAAAAGTCGTTTCGTGCAAGAATACAATCTCTTTTTACCGCTGAAAAATGAGGAATTTTCATGTTTTATCGTGTCCTGATTCCATTGTGTCTGACCGTTTTTACCGCCGTCACGGCTTCCGCTGATCCGGTCAGTGCCACCGGCATCGTCGTTGCGGACAATCTGAATATTCGGGTTAAGCCCCAGAATGCTGCTACTGTCGTCGGCAAATTCAAACGCGGTACCCATGTTTCCGTCATTGCCAAAGTGGAAAATTCTCCATGGTATCAAGTCCTGGTTCCGGAAGATGCCGATGTCTTTCTCGCGGCACAATTTGTCAAAGACGGAAAGACTTCCCGGGATGTAAACTTACGTGGAGGCAGTGGTATTAATTTCGAAAGTTACGGCATTGTTCCGGCAGGGACTCCCGTCCGGGTGATTGGGGAAACGCCCCGGAAAGATTGGGTCAAAGTTGCTCCACCAGAAGGCTTGACTGCTTTTGTCAGCAGTACTTATGTGAAAATCAGTGAAGCCGAAGCAAAGGCAATTCCCGAAAAAAAACTTTCGGATATGTCCCTTTTAGCAACACGGGAGGCAAAGGCAGTCCCGTTAGCAGAGCAGGCACGTGACGTGCGCATTTCTGACCGAAACGCCGATCAGAACGATCTGGCAGCAAGTCAGCAGATAGAGGCAAGACAGGCGGAATTGAATTTGCCGCCCCCCCGTTTAACTCCGGAGGAACGAGAGCAGAAATTTAAAGTGCTTGAGCGCCGATTTCTGGCAGATAGCGCCAAAGATGTCACGGTCAGCGGAATGATTTCTCCTTTGGTGGATCAGAATCTTGCTGTCAGTCATGGCCTGGTAGAAGAGCGCCCGGATAAAAATGGGGAACTGTCGTTAAAAGCAATTGGGTATTTGTATTGTCAAAAAATCAGCCTGGCTGATTTTGAAAATAAGCGGGTTCGAATTGAAGGAACACGTTTTTTTGTCGATGGATGGAATGCTCCGGTCATTGTTGTAAAACGAGTAATTCCCGAAGAATAACTCTCTTCTAATTTTGGAATATACGAGTGATGCGTAATCAGATACGAATCACTCAAAAAGCCTGAAAGGATGACTTTGAGCGATTTTTCTCATGAGACATGAAGGATTCATCGAGAATGGGAATTGGCGAAAAGAGGGGGGACGTGGTAGAAATGAACCGGGAACTGAATACGCATGTTGGATGTTTGCACTTGATGGTGAACGATCCATCCGGATGGAGTGCCTACTGGGATGTTGTTGAGAGTGGAAACAATCAGGAAATCGTCAAGATTTGTTTTACTTCAGACGCTCCACAGACTCCACCTGCTTTTGTGATTGAATGGCGCATTCCACAAATTGATATTTCTTTTGAAGTGACTCCCAACCATGTGATTAACCGCATTCCTCCTGAATGGGGCGAAAAAGTTGTATCTGATCTGGCTCACAATGCCCCAATGATTGCTCTGGCCTCGGAAAACGGCGATAACCGTTTGATGTTTGCTTTTTCCGATGCACTTCACTATATGGAGCTTCAAGCTGGGAGCAATGAAGAAAACAGCGAAATTGTTTGCAGAATTTCCGGTTTTATAACTCCAGAAGCTCCACTGACATTCTATGAAGCATTTCTGTTGCTTGATTCAGGTGCCGGATCGGTACAGGATGCTGTGCGCCGCGCTGTCCGGTTTTGGGAAACGGCAGGAGGTTATACTCCGGCGGCAGTGCCGCTCGCGGCACGTCGGCCAATCTATTCATTCTGGTATTCCTACCATCAAAATATTGATGCAGCTTCCATCGAAACAGAATGCCGACTTGCTGCAGAATTGGGGATGAAGACCGTTATTGTCGATGACGGTTGGCAGACCGATGACAATCATCGTGGATATGCTTTTTGCGGGGACTGGGAACCTTCGCGAAAACGATTCCCGGATATCGTTGAACATGTGAAACGGGTTCATGCCCTCGGCATGCGGGAAATATTCTGGTTTTCTGTCGCTCACGTTGGTTTTAAAAGCAAAAGTTATGAGAGATTTAAAGGGAAGTATCTATACGAATGCGAAAGCCATCAGGCTGCGATTTTCGATCCGCGTTTCCCGGAAGTTCGTGAATATTTAATTGGGATTTATGAACGGGCGGTAAAAGAATGGGATTTGGATGGCCTGAAACTTGATTTTATCGATAGCTTCAAAACCCCTCCGGAAGATCCTGCGGTTCAAGAGAATTACGCTGGACGCGATTGCAAGTCAGTTCCACAGGCCGTAAATCTATTGATGAAGGAAGTCCGGAGACGGTTAACGGCAATACGTCCTGATCTCCTGATTGAATTCCGGCAATATTACAACGGGCCGGCAATTCGGCAATACGGCAATATGTTTCGGGTTTGCGACTGTCCCGGGGATATTTTTGTCAATCGGGCGCATTCTTTGGAGATGCGGTTGCTGGCTGGAAATACTGCGGTGCATTCCGATATGCTGGAATGGCACATGGCTGATAGCGTTGAAAGTGCGGCAAGGCAATTCCTGGCAATCCTTTTTGCCGTTCCGCAAATTTCTGTAAAGTTGGCGTTATTGCCGCCGGCGCACAAGGCAATGCTGGCGTTCTGGTTGAATTTCTGGGAAGACCACAATAAAACGTTGCTGGACGGAAAATTAACAATCGATGGGCTGCAGTTTAATGTAACTGCAGCATGTGCAGAAGACGATACCTGTTGTATTGGTGTCTGTTATGCCCCTGGGCACGTGATGACATTGGATTGTGCAGCGAGAAAAGAAAGCTGGGTGATTAATGCTACTGCGGAAGATTCACTTGTCCTGGATAATACTGGCAAAGAGTGCGTTGGCCAAGTGCGCGATGCCATTGGCGCGGATTGCGGTAAAGTAACGGTGCCATCCGGTGTTTGCCGGATCACTGTCCCGGTTTCCGGCTCGCTTTTACTATTGCCTTAACGACGTCCGATTAAGTGCTGAAGATTGCGCATGAAGGGGCATTACGTTTCGATTACGGGCAAGGCTGAACGGATTTCTCAGGGCGAGTGAGTTCTACAAAATTGAAAAAATCTTTTTTGGATGTATCTTTTAGCGGATACACAAAAAGGATTTTTTTCAATGAATACGCAAAATACAATGACTGCAAATGATTTGCAAGTCGAATACCGCAAGAACCCGATTGGCGTGGATGTATCGCCGCTGCGCTTCTCCTGGATTCCAACAGTTCCTTCTGAATTTAACCGCAACCGTTTTCAAACAGCCTACGAAATTGAAGTCAGTACAAATCCTGATTTTACTGCGGATGTGATAACAACCGGAAAGGTGGTTTCTTCTCGAGTTAACGCAGTTGTCATTGACAATCTGCAGGTCAAAAATCACAAGACTTACTATTGGCGTGTCCGATTGACGGACGAATGCGACGTCACCGGCCCGTGGAGTATGGTTGGTCAGTGGACTTCCGGTTTTGTTATTGGAACCATGAATGGCGAATGGATCGGGTATGACGCATTCGAACCGTTGAAACGTTTTGAAGAAGGCAGAACATACCGCCCAGCAACATATTTGCGCGGAACCGCCGAAGTTGCAGAAATGCCGTTGAAAGCATTGTATTATGGTACTGCATTGGGCGTGATGAATCTTTATTGTAACGGTTCGCGGTTAGGGAATGAATATTTTCTACCAGGCTGGAGTGATTATCGCAAGCGTATATATACAGTCTGCTATGACATTTCTCATTTACTGAAGACGGGAAAAAATGTATTTGGCGCCATTCTGGGCGACGGTTGGTTTCGAGGATGTATCAGTAATATCGGACAAAATTTTTATGGGAAGGAAACCCGTTTTCGCGGAGAAATTGTTTTGATTTTTGCTGACGGGCACGAAGAACATATTCTTACTTCAGAAGAGTGGAAGGCTGCGGCAGGAGCGATTGTTGTCTCAGACATGCAGGATGGTGAAGAATATGACGCTCGACAGGAATTGGGAGAATGGACTTCACCTGATTTCGATGACAGCAGCTGGCTTCCGGTGGCTGTCGGTGCGGAACTGAATCCGGTAATGCGGAACTATCCTGGCGCTCCGGTTCGCAAAACTGGTGATGAATTTGCTGCCGTCAGTGTAACGGAACCAGTTCGCGGACAGTATGTTTTTGATTTTGGCCAGAACTTTGCGGGGTTTGTCCGTCTCTGCGGTACATTCAGGAAAGGACAAGTCATTACTTTGAAATTTGGCGAAATGCTCAATGCCGATGGAACAGTCTACCGTGAAAATCTGCGAAGCGCAGTGGCAACTGACCGGTATACCGCCAAAGGAGGAGATGTTGAAATCTGGGAGCCGACCTTTACTTTTCATGGGTTCCGGTACGTAGAATTAACTGGAGTTGATGCCATGCCGGACGCGTCGCTTCTGACTGGGATAGCGCTTTCTTCTGATTTGCCCCGCACGGGGAATTTGGTAACTTCCAATGATTTGATCAACCAGATCTATTCCAATACATGGTGGGGACAGCGTTCAAATTATTTTGACATTCCGACCGATTGCCCGCAGCGGGATGAACGACTTGGCTGGACCGGGGATACCCAGATTTTTGTCCGGACTGGTTCATATAATCAAAAGACTGCAACTCTTTTTGATAAATATACTGAAGGCATGGTAGATGCAATGTCTGAAAAAGGGCAGTTTCCGAATATGGCGCCGACACCTTATGAAAACTGGTTCAGCCCGGGATGGGGAGATTGCGGATTGATTGTCCCGTGGACGATGTATGAATTTTATGATGACCCGGAGTTTCTGGAACGCAACTATGAAGCAATGAAAAAACAGATTGCCTACTATGAGTCTACGGCAACGGATTACATTGGCGTGGATGAAGGCTTTGGAGACTGGCTGGCGATCGGGTCAGAAACGCCGAAAGACCTGATCACGACGGCATATTTTGCCCATTCGACTCGAATTCTCGCGGAAAGTGCTGCTGTGCTGGGAAAAATGGCGGATGCAGCTTATTTCAGTAAATTGGTTGAAAAAATAAAAGCGGCGTTTCAACGGAAATATGTTTCCTCTGATGGTAAAATTGGTAGTGATTCCCAAACTGGATATTTGCTGGCAATCTGTTTCCAGCTATTAACTCCAGAGCAGCAGAAGCTTGCTGGAAAGCATTTGCGCCAGGCAATCGCGGCAAAAGATTATCATTTGTCTACCGGATTTCTGGGAATTAATGTTCTTCTGCCCGCACTTTCTGCAATTGGTTCATCGGATTTGGCGTATCGGCTGTTGCAGAATCGCACTTTCCCATCCTGGGGTTATTCGATTGACCAGGGGGCGACAACGATTTGGGAACGTTGGAACAGCTATACATTGGAAAATGGATTTGGGCCGGTGGAAATGAATTCATTCAATCATTACGCATATGGTGCGTGTGTTGAATGGATGTACAGTTCCATGCTTGGGATTAAACCAACCATGCCCGGGTTCCAGAAAGTTTGTATTGCCCCGGAATTTGGAGATGGCGTTGATAAAGTTTGTGGCTCATATGTTTCTATTCAAGGGAAAATAGAAGTAAGCTGGAAACGTGTTGGTAAGACTTTTGAAGTTATGATAACAATTCCGGTCAATACGACGGCAGAAATTATTTTGCCCGGCATTCATGAAACGGTGGGATCCGGGACTTACCAATACCATTGCAATGGAAATTGATTTGTAACGTAGTTGATTATGTAAAAAACAGATGCGAGAAGGAAAGAACCTTTTTTCAAAGGTTTTTCCTTTCTCGCGTCCTTCTTTGGGCGAATCTATTCGTGTAGTAGTATTGATTTAATTGGTAGGCTAATTGGATCAATGCGAGCTTGAAAATTCGGCACAGAAACATGGCAAATACCTGCATCTGTTTTCGGATATTGAACCCGGCTGCCGTAAAAATCACATTCCGTTCATTTCCCAAGCTGCCGCGCGATTGATTGCGATCCATCCGGTATTCTCTCCATGTCCGATCACAAATTCAATGGCTGATCGCTGTTTCTGGCAAGTTTTTTGCGTCAGCGTGATATCGCCGACTGATCGGTCGAATATTCATTAAAATAAATCCCCCGAGTAAAATACTGTCAGTAAAAATTTTCAAGCCATCCATCAAGACGGCTTTGTTTCCCATGTTGCTGGCGTATTTGAAATCATACAACACACTCATCAAACGAACCGGGCAGGAAAGACGACCGTTATCTGCGAAAAGCTTGCCGACAAACTGTCTTCAAAACTCTGCCCGCCAATTGCACTGGCAAGTTTTACCATTGTATGAATGAGGAAGAAACAATATCACGCAACAAGGTTTTACGCAAATCACTGTGCACCTTGATCGCATCTTTACCTTTTGCCGACATCTTGTGAGAATTCTTTC
>CALGPR010000070.1 GCA_937960425.1 uncultured Lentisphaeria bacterium | reverse complement strand
CGGTAATTTTATCCTGTCACTCCGAAAAAAGGGATTTAGAGTATGATTTCGTTGTTCCATTCGTTATCAGCAGAAAAAAAACACCTGGTTCTTCTGATAATTATCTATATTGGTTTTGTCAGCCTCGGCCTTCCCGATACCATTCTGGGAGTTGCCTGGGATCCTATGCATCAGGAATTTGACAAACCCATCTACTACGCCGGCCTGATTTCCACATTGCTGACAATCTGTTCTGCCGTATCGGCTTTCTTCAGCGGAGCAATTCTCCGCCGGATCGGAACAGGAAAACTGTTGATGATCTGCGGCTTTGTCACCGGCTGTTCCCTGCTTGGTTATGCCTTTTCGCCCTTTTTCGCCCTGCTGATGCTCTTTGCGATCCCTCTCGGATTCGGACAAGGCGCAGTGGATACGGGAATGAATTTTTATGTAGCCAAACATTATACCAGCCGTGATATGAGCTGGCTTCATTGCTGCTGGGGGCTTGGGGCAAGCTGCGGTCCTTTGCTGATGACGATGATACTGACTCACGGTTGGAGCTGGCGGGCGGGATACTCTGTCATTGGAGGAATTCAGCTGATGCTTGCAGTGGTCTTCTTCCTGACGCTGAGTCTGTGGAGCGACGAATCCGTACAGACAAGCCGGGATTCCGCAGATGAATTTCCCAAAAAGGTTCACTATGACTTGCGTTTCTGGTGCTGTCCGGTAATGTTTTTTCTCTACTGCGGAATCGAATTTTCCATGGGGTTATGGCTCTACACCTTTTTGACCCAATGCCGGGCTTTCTCCGCAGAGCAGGCAGGATATGCTGTTGCCGGGTACTGGGCCATGTTGACCGGCGGACGTTTTCTCATCGGCTTTGTCGCCAACCGCCTCGGAAACCGCCGCCAGATCCGTATCAGTATGAGCCTCGGCTTCCTGAGTGGACTCTTACTGCTGATTCCCGGAAATTCAATGTTAACACTTTTTGCTGCCGGGTTGACGGGCTTTGCTTTCGCCTCGTTTTACCCGGCAATGATGCACGCCGCTCCCGAACGCTTCGACGATGCCACTGCCGCGACGGTTATTGGATATCAAGGTGGAGCGGGAATGCTGGGAACCGCGATAATTCCCGCAGGATTCGGCTATCTCGCCGCAAAAACCTCCTTTGCCTTATTGCCCGTTGTTGTGATCGGAATCACGGGCTGCATCTTCCTTCTGCAGCTCAAAGTTGACGGCTGGAAACACTTCTGAACACTTTAAAAAAGCCCAGAGTGCATCTCCAAGTTGCCGATATCCAGCAGGAGAAGGATGTACTGCATTATTCTGCCGTGAAATTTTTCTGTCTGTCCGGCTGTTGGCCGGAGCCGCAGCGCTCCAGTTGGCATTGTTTTCACTGTCCCAGGCAGTATTCACCGGGACAATGACCAATCCTTCGTCTTCCCGATTTCCATAGGTTGCAATCATTTCTTTTGCCCAGAGTAAAGTATTACGTTTATTTCGGTCACGTGTTTGCCCGGTTCCGTAACTGGAACCAAAACTGTCCTGGTAGCGGGAAGGAGGTGGAAGCAGCATCAGCCCGATATGCGTTACACCACTTTGTTGAATGGAAGCAATTAACCGATCCAATCCAGCAAACGACTCCGCACACTGTTTTAATGCATCAGCATCATTTCGCCATCGAAAAATATCATTGGTTCCCAGCAGGATAAATACCCAATCCGGCCGCTCCAATTTGTGCAGATCAAGATATGCAGCAAAGTCAACTTTGCCATCGAACCAGAAAGGATTTCCGAAAATCCTTGATAGGGAAGAATAAGAAATTTCTTCATCTCCTGTCATCTGCTTTTCAGTTTTTACCATAGTTCCACTGCCTTCCGGCACAGGGCCACTGAGTCTTTGACAAACGATTGTCCCTTCTCCATTGGTCAATCTGGTCTCCTGTACCCGGAATACGGTATCGTCCACTCGATATGTTGCCGAATTGATTGCTGGAGCAACTTCAACTCCGGAAACCGAAAATCCATAATAGACAAGTCCTTCTGTCACATAGTTACTTACAGACCACCCACCACGACCTTCATGAAGGTTTTCCCCCCTTCCACGAGTTCCGATCAATTGAATTTTCATCGGGTCATTTTCTGCGCAATCCAGAAGTGTCTGCGTCATAACACCGCCAGAAGTCAGGCTGTCGCCAATCACCATAACTTTCAGCGTCCGACCCTCCCCTGCATTCGCGGGAGCGACATAAAAACGGCATTCTCCTGTTTCCTCCGGCTCCCAGGTCCTCTGGTCAAAAAGCGTCAGACTCCAGGAACCTTCCCCGCCCTTCTCCGGAATAACAGTAAAGCGTTCATTCTGTTGAGCGCCACCACGGATCGTCGTCTCAACATCCAAACTCAACCCAGTTGCATCTGTCAATAACAAGTTATCAAAATAAACATTACATTCCCGCCCTTCCACCGCGTACAACGCCGGCGGCAAAACTATAATTCCTGCTTTTTCTCCCGTTTCCGCCTTCGCCGCTGCACCAACGACTATACACAGACAGAGGGCAATAATTCTTTGTTTCATCGATCGTTTCCCTTTCAATTGTTTTGCGCCGCACTCAAGCCCAGCCAGAAAAGCGAAATTGCTCTCTGTTCTCCGTCAATTGCAATGGATTGAATTGCCTGTTCCGGACGGGGATTCGTCCACTCCTGAAACCAGATTTTTCCATCGCCGACCTCAAGACAGCGCGATGGCGCCAAATCAAAATTATATTCACTCGTCAATGAGCCGATATCGACACCGAACCGAATCGGAATCCGGATTGTTTCCCCATCTACATAGGTAATCACATAGGAACCCACCTGCGTTTGAAATTTTACCGCATCACTGCCGGTTGTATGCAGGAAGTAAAGCTTTTCCGCAGACAAATTATCGGTCTTGACGGTGATCTGATCGGGAAAGTCCGGAGTTGTCCGGCCGTGAGTAGCGACAGCAGCCGGTTTACCATCACGTCGGGCAATGCGGAACTTTACTGTACCAGCATTTGCGTCAAAAGGTAATGTATCCAGTCCATACTGCGTTCCGGCCAGGAAAACATCTCCCGTCCCGTCAAAAATCAGATTCGCAGCACCGGAAAGATCACAAATCACTCCGCTCCGGGCTTCTCCTTTCCGAAATGGCTCATAAAGCTCACAAAAAACTTTAGCACTGTCCAGATCTTCCATTTCCAGATCGGCATTCCAGGACTGGCAGGCAAGCCTTACATATGGGTGAATCTGCATAAAATCTTCCCGCACAGCCCGATCGTTGCGATTATACCCCGTCCACGTTGTCTGAATCATCCCCCGCAATTTTCCGCGCCCGTAGCGGCACATGGCAATAATATTGCCCATATCGTACCAGGTAGCGCCCCATACCTTGCGGAATCCCTCCTCCCTCACTTTATCCACATCGGTAAAGTCAAAACCGTAAGAATACCGCCAAAAGACAATATTGAGGTCTTTCGGCAAAGATTTACGCAGTTCCGCCGTATTCCCGGGTTCTCCACCTGCTCCATTTTCGGGGCATTCTTCTTTGGTAACGAGCATATCATGCCAGAGCAGAAGCTCAGTTCCCCGCTGACGGCAGAGATCGTAATAGTGCATCACATCATCCCCGAACACAGCAGCGCCGCCCCGGACTCGATTTCCGAAGCGATTCGGCCATTTGGCCTTCGGATGGTACACTTCGTCATGCCCGATATGCAGCTTGGATACGGAACCAAATACCTCGTAAATTTCCTCAAGAATCCTGCCGGTCAACTCATAGACAGCAGGATTTGCCGGGTTATATGCGTAGGGGAAGTCCGGATCCTCCGCCATTTCCCGATTTTTACCATCCGCAAACATCCACTCGCTATGGCCCAATGTTTGAAACAAGGGAACAACTTCAATGAAATTTTCATCCGCAAGCTGCACAAATTTTTCTAATTCCGTTTTGGACATGCCCCAGGGACGACGGAGTTCCTTTGTGGCATCCCATTGGACGTATTGGCATTCGGTCAGGAGTAAATTAATTTTCAGAGGTGCAAAGACATGTTCAACCATCGGTCCGGTTACTGCCAATGTATTGTTGTCAAGAAGCAGATGAATCCCGCGATAATCGAAATCCGGCCAGTCAACGATCTTCTGTGCAGGCACACTTGTCCGGCTCAAAATTTTCCGAAGCGTCTGCATCGCATAAAAAACGCCACGTGGCGTCCGGCTCGCAATCCGGATCTCGTCTGAAGTAATTTCCACACTATACCCATCCGGTTGAATCGGAACTTCCGCCACATCACCAACATCAACCTGGACCATTATCGGCGTTCCCCCACTGCCGTTATCCGACAAAATCGGTGCCAGTAACCGCCCGAATGCCCGTTCCAGCCGGGTGCTGTCATGGGAATCCATTCCGGGCAGAACCAACCTCCATCCGCCTCCAAGTGTGACCGGATCCGAATCCAGAAAAGTAACCTGTCGCGGCGGTGGTACATCATCCCAGTTCATGACAGCAGGAGAAACTATATTTTCCCCCTCCTCAAGCGCACTCTGGAAAACCAGATGATCTGCAAATAATGGCGGCACCGGGCTGACTGGCTTCCGGAAATTTTCGTCAAAACTGATTTCAATTTTACTGACTACCGGCTTGCCGAATTCACAGTCAAAACGAGCACCGATTTCAAATCCGCGGATCGGGTTGTAAACACTATTGGCGCGGCGTTCGTAAAAAATCAATGCCGGGCCCTCCAAAACCTTCACCTTCAGTTTTCCGACATATCCAGAAAATTCTATTTCCGTAAACTCTTTGACCAACTCAACAACTTCTGTCGGATGGGCGGGATTGATCGGAACGGTTCCCGTCTGCGTTTTCCCATCGACAATTGCGGTATATTCGCTTCCGGAAAGCAGGTAATCAGGCAACAGCAGCGCCTGAAAAAACATCTTCGTCGGGACATCTTCTTTCAGGATCGCATCGACGGTAATAACCGCCTGGTTACCGTCGGTGGCAACAGAATATTCCTTGACTTCAAACTCATGGAAAAAATCACCGCCAGTCTGGCGAAGGGACAATTTTCCCTTCTCTTCCGTAATTTCTACCGGGGAACGCCGATTGAACCGTTCGCCTCGCCATGGCGGAATCACAGCAATCAAATCACTTCCTGCTGAAATCGTATTCTGCTCAGTTCCAATTGTCATTCCAGCCGAACCGGTTAAAGCGCTTTTCAACTCCGTCGCACCCCCGCCCACACTCATACTGAGAGCCAACATCAAAACAGATAATTTCAGAACATTCATCGAAAACTCCTGCTTGAAAATACTTCCCTGGATAACCCGTACCACCTTCAACTGCCAAAAGACAAAAAACAATCTTTTCTGTAAAATGGATTGATTTTTGTCTCAACGGTTTTACAGTAGCATCAAAAGGCACAAAATACTATTTGAAAAACACAAAGGAAAAGACAAATGGCTACAGGGATTTACTGGCGTGAACCCGCTGCCTGTTTCATGCGGGAAATGCTTTTGGATCTGCCTCCGGAAGCTTCATTTTTTTATCGTTCCACCAACAATATGTGCCAACCGATGATATCGCCGCCACTGATGTCTCCATCCGCCTTTGACTGGGAATACACAAGCGAAGACGTTATCGTAGTTGGAGATGAAAAAAGTAAACACTTTATTCTCGCCGGCGCATTGAGTGCTTTTCGCTCCCAAACCTATTTTACTCTGGTGCGACGCGGACGTCTTCATTCCATCATCGCCAAACAACCGGACATCAAGCCGGACAAGCAACCGGAAGAACTTGTTGTACTCGAAGGCGATGACTGGCGTACTCTTCTGACTGACTATGCTGACCGTGTTGCAAAAACAATGAACGTCAAACCGATCAATACGGCAAAAAATATCGTCGGGTACTGCTCATGGTACTACTATTACGCCGATGTAACCGAACAGAACTTTCTTGACAATATTGATGCTCTCGTCGCAAATCAAAAGGCTTTTCCTGCCCAATATGCACAGATTGACGATGGCTATCAGACCTTTCAGGGAGATTGGCTCGATCAGGATGCCTCATGGCCGACCCCACTTTCTGAGATCGGAGCCAAAATCCAGAAATCCGGCATGACCGGTGGAATCTGGCTGATGCCCTTTTTAGCGTCAACCGCCAGCCGTATTTTCCGCGAACATCCCGAATATTTTGTTCGGGACAGAAATGACAAACCTTTACGAATCAACGGATGGTCTCCGCCGCCGGACAACTACTGGGTCTGCCTGGATACGACCCAACCAGCGGTCAGGGAACATATGAAAAAAACATTTCAGTCTCTTTATGACATGGGATTTCATTTCTTCAAAATGGATGGTCTCGGATATGGGATTCCCTGTGGGAAACGCAGCGACCCGAACGCCACGGCAATCAGCGCTTACCGGCTCGGCTTGCAGACCATTACGGAGGCTGTCCCAGAGGCAACGCTCCTTGGCTGCGGCGCCCCAGTCATGCCCAGCCTCGGCTTTATTCACCACAACCGCGTCAGCGCCGATACTGGCAGAGCATGGGAAGTCTCTATGGCAATACCAAATTCTCCACCGCCAGCAGGAGCGCCTTCAATCGTATCAGCGCTTCATGGATCGCTTTGCAACTGGTGGATGTTCGACCGTTTTTTCCGTGCAGACCCGGATGCCTTGATGGCGCGTCAGGACAATGCGTTTTACACCATCGGCGAAGCACGGCTTTCGATTTTGACCGGCATTGTCACAGGAGTCGCTGTAACCAGCGACAATCTGGCAACAATTGCCCCGGATCGACTGGAACTTCTCCAGAAAGCAGCGGTACTCAGATTGCACAACCCACGTCCGGCACTCTGGAAACCGGATTCCTTTGTTCAGGTTTTTGAAGGCACCTGTGATGGGAGAGATGCCATTGCAGTCTTTAATGATTCACGTATCACAATGAACTACAATCTTGCGGAACTCGGCTTCCACGGCCCGGTCGAAGAATTAATCGGCGGCGGAACAATTCAAAATGGCATTCTGACACTTCCAGAACATGATGCAGCACTGGTTCGCAGGAAATAAACGGCACTTATGTTAATTTCTTTCAATGGGAAAATCAAACGGATCCGCTGTGCCTTTCTAACCGCAGGGATTGTT
>CALGPR010000069.1 GCA_937960425.1 uncultured Lentisphaeria bacterium | reverse complement strand
AGGATGCTCCTCCCAACCGCTTCCCGTCAATCAGGGCGAAGTACTCCGGATGGTCATCAAAATATTCCGATTCATTGATATACCAGGAAAAGGTATGCACATGGGACGGTGCCCCATATTCTACCGCTCCGCCAAAAGCTCCATCAATGGTATATGGATCGTCGCGATTCAAACGGGAATGCATCGCGAATCGCCCGCCATCACGGGTAAGATCTCCTGCCCGGTAGATCGCCCGTTGGCGGAAATAAGGCCGTTTACTGACGTTTATGTCTCCAAGCTCCACCGGACCAGCCGGGGGGAGGGACTCTTCATCACAGTTGAACCAGATGACATCAAGGTAATCTTCAAGAAAATGTGAGACAGCGTAAAGGGTACCACGCCAGCCGCCGCCAGCTAAAATGACCCCCTCATTGTCGATTGTTTTGATGACCCATTCTTCTTCGGCAAGGGTTGAGACGTCAACGCCGTTTTTGCGCGCAAAGTCAGTATCTCCGACATAGAAAACAACATCTTTATTGCCATTCAGCGCCACAGAGCCATTGGAAATTTTTTCGAGATATTCGGTTAATTCTTTGACCGCTGTGTGTTCCTGGCGGGTCGGTTGCTCCGGAGCGGAAATTTCATACGCATTCAGCGGTGTCAAGGTAGTTGCCGTCAGCAGCAGAGCTGCGGATAACATCAGTTTGTGCATGGCGCTTCTCTCTCTCTTTGTGGGATTTATTCTCATTTGCCGTCTGCATAAAAATCAACTTAAAACATTCTACAACTGATCCTGCTGCATTGCAAATCTTTTGGCAATAATTTTACAGACAGGCGGATGTCGTCATTGCAAGTTTCGCTGGCAATGGAAAATTTCCGAAGCAGACGCGTTTTTTTATAAACTAACCCTGATCGGGGTTAATGCAAGTGAAAATTGCCATGAAAAAGAGAAAAAAACGATATAGATTTTTTTCTCAGCGATTATCATCCATGGTTTCGATACGGTGTGCTTCTTCCAGAGGAAGGTTGTGGGTAACATAGGGATAGAAAATAACAATCCAGTTTCTGTATTCTGCTGAAGCATTGATCCCGCGGATAGATTCTACCGGTTCTCTTGCTGACGTCAGGATGTTGAAGGAAAAGCGGGCAAATGCCGTACGAGACTGTTCACTTAAGAGTGAGATTTCCGGAATGCAGAGACTGATGCTGGAGTCGGGAAGTGGAATCGGTAATTCCGGCGTACCAATTAACCATTTGTTGTGGTCTGTCGCCAGCACCCCGCTAAGGACTTGAATGATATAATCGGCTTCTTCCGAAGAAGGAACGACAGTAATCCCATAACCGGCAAGGTGCATTTCAAAAACACCTTTAACATACTGCGTATCTGTCTGTGTTGCTAAAAGAGAATAGTCTGGATATATTTTTTTACCGGCATAGTGGCGAAGGTCGACTTGCTGCATTGCCCGCTCGACAGCAGTGGACAGAAGCTGTTGTTCCACAGCTGAACGGGGAGTATTCGTAACCCATGGGGTGGAACAGCCACTGACCAGTACGCAGAGGAGAAGGGCGGCAGAAACTGAGAACTTCATTTTCAAAGGCAATTGGTTATCCGTTGCAAGATCTTATATTTCTTTTACTATAGCATATCTATCACAAAAAAGCAAAGTTGATGGCGACGTAAACAACACACGGGAATACTACTTGGTGAAAGCTTGATCTTTTCTGAAATATTGTTTCGCCGGATACAAAAGATCAACGTTGAAAAAACAAGGGCGATGTCGAATACTGATTGGT
>CALGPR010000068.1 GCA_937960425.1 uncultured Lentisphaeria bacterium | reverse complement strand
CCTTTTCAATATACTCTCACTCTCGATCCAGAACAAGATATTTTTTCCTTATTTTCCGTCATTCTTGAATTGTGAAAAGCAAAATTATCTCTTGAAAAAAAAGAATATTATGATAAATTGTTCATAATTGACAGTTTGTTTTCCGTTGTATGCGGATTGATTCAATACAGGCACTCGAAGTGCAACAACATTACCGTCCACGCAGACTGGCGGCAGCTGGAACACGACATTCTTACCAGTAAAAGTGAAACTCTCGCTTATTACCAGCGTGGACAAACCTGAAAAGAGGCATAACTTGTTCGCAACCATAAAATCGAAAATTGCCAATTGGTTCGGGTTGGTAGCAGAAGCGAAACCGGCAATTCCGCCGCCGGCAAACAAGATTAAGTCCGAACCTTCAATGGCAGGTTCGACAGCATCGCATCGTTCCCATTCCCGTAAAAAGAAAACTGCGCCTGGCGTAGCTCCCGCAACTACCGGGAAAAAACAGCAATCAGCGTCTGCCGGTACATCCGCCCAAGCGTCCCGGGAACGCGCACAGAAAAAAACCGAAAAACCGGTAAAGCCGGAATCTTTGGCCGAAGTTCCCATTGTTGAAGGGAAAGTCCGTTTTCTGGACCTGCCAATTCATGAAGACATTCAGTATGGGATTCAGAATTTAAAATTTGATTACTGTACCCATATTCAGTCACTAGCCCTGCCAGTTCTTCTTCAAGGCAGAGATATTGCCGGGAAAGCACAGACTGGAACCGGCAAAACTGCGGCATTCCTGATTGCTGCATTCAGTTACATTTTAAATCATCCGTTAACAGACCGGGAACCAGGAAGTGCACGAGTTCTAATCCTTGCCCCAACGCGCGAACTTGCAATTCAAATCCATAAAGATGCTCAAGCGTTGAGTGTTTTTGCAGACTTATACAATGTCGTAGTCTTCGGGGGAATGGATCATGACCGACAGCAACGGCAATTAAACCGTCCGGTTGACATCCTGATCGGGACTCCGGGACGGTTAATCGATTTCTGTCGAAGCGGAAATGTGAAGCTGGGAAAGTCGGAAATCTTGATTATTGATGAAGCGGATCGCATGTTGGACATGGGCTTTATTCCAGATGTCAAACGGATTATTGCCCAGCTTCCTGGCCGTGATAAGCGACAGACAATGCTTTTCAGCGCGACTCTGGACGATAACATTCTCCATCTGGCGGATAGCTGGCTGAAAGACCCGGAAAAAATCGAAAGCGAACCGGAGCAGATGGTAAGCGCAAATATTGAACAGGTTTTTTACAGCGCTGCAATGCACGAAAAATTACCACTGCTGCTCTACATCATCAATCATTCGCAATTTGACCGTTTGCTAATCTTCGGAAACCGCAAAGACCACAACTTGGAATTACAGGAAGAATTAGCAAAATTTGGAGTAAAAGCCGCTTTACTTTCCGGCGATATTCCTCAGGAAAAACGGTTGCGGATTCTGGAAGACTTTCGTTCAGGAAAAGAAAAAATTGTCATTGCTACCGATGTTGCTGCACGCGGGATTCATGTTGACGACGTTTCTCTGGTGATCAACTACGATCTTCCGGAACACGCTGAAGATTATGTCCACCGGATTGGTCGAACCGGACGTGCCGGCCATCAGGGAAAATCCATCAGCTTTGTCTGCGAATACGGAGCCTATTCCATTCCGGGCATTGAAGAGTTACTTGGCCAGAAATTCCCTTCAATCTGGCCGGAAGATGAAATGCTTGTATTGCCGGAACCTGTCGCCGTCACCAATAAGTCAGAATATAAAAATCGACAGTTCCGTCCTACTTCAGGAAATGGCAAACCGAGAAAAAACAGCGGGTTGCATCGGGATTCCCGCAGCGGATATCATGATCGCGGCAATCGTTGATATTTCTTTTTCCCGCGTTTTTTTTACATAGAACTTTCCCTTTCTTGGAAAGTTCTTTTGTGTTTTCTAAGAATAATTCTCTGTTTTAAAAAATCTTTTTCCAACAAGTTATTAACATGCTATTACTTATTTATTACGAACATATTAAGATTAAATATCATAGTTTTTTATTCTCAGCCTTGTCAATAGTATTTCAATAAAGCAATCGTGATTCAAAC
>CALGPR010000067.1 GCA_937960425.1 uncultured Lentisphaeria bacterium | reverse complement strand
GATTTTCAATGACGTACTGATTACCCAATACAGCGAAGATGGATTGATGCCATTGCCTTCGGAGCATCTTGACCAGCTGATTAAATCACCGGCGGAATTGCCGGAGAGCGCTGAAGATATCGTCAATTCGGTCAAGGATGTCAAGGATTTGCCGAGCTGGGTGATTTATGATTTGCTGCAACGTATGCCCAATATGGCGGCATCACGGCGTGCAACCTTTGAGACGGTCTTTTTTTACAGGCTGGCATTTCCATGGGCAAGTTTTCTCGCAGTTTTCCTCGGGCTGCCGCTGGCGACGAAAAATGAACGCTCGGGAATTTTACTTTCTTTGATTTCTTCAGTTGCCGTAATTGTCGGGTATATTGCACTTTCGCAGGTTTTTCTGCTTCTGGGGCAAAAAGAAATGTTGCCGCCAATTATCGCCGGCTTGCTGCCGACGATCGGTTTTATCGCATACGGCTATTATAAAGTTCGTTGCGATAGTGTATAAACGCTCCTTTAAACCAGGAAAGGGACGCAGTTATGACTCAGGAACAGTACTACACAGATCGGGAACGCAGAGCAATGTTGTCATTTGTCCGTCAAACGATCGGCGCAGAATTGGGGATTTCCCCAAAACCTCATGTCCCTGATATTGACGGAAAACTTCACGAGCACCGCAGTTGTTTCGTGACGCTTCATACAGCTGACGGAAACCTGCGTGGTTGTATCGGTTCCATTGCACCCTTTGAGAGCCTCGGGGAAAATCTTCGCCGTCATGCAATCAATGCCGCATTTCACGATCCCCGTTTTGCGCCGCTTGATGCGGATGAATATCCGGAGATCGCCATTGAAGTATCTGTTCTATCCGAACCCAAGGCAATCCTTTCTACTACTGACTTCGTCCCGGGGAAACATGGCATTATTTTTGTCTGCGGAAATTTTCGTTCTGTCTTTTTACCACAGGTTCCGGTAGAACAGAAGTGGGATCGGGAAACGACTCTGGGATATCTCGCAGAAAAAGCCGGAATGGAGCGGGAAGACTGGCAACGTCCAGATGCACAGTTTGCGGTTTTTACCGCAGAAGTTTTTTCCGAAGGAGAGGTCTCTGAATGACTATCGTACACCTCAAGTACAATCATTTTACCGTCGATGCGACTTGCTTGAGGTGCAGAGAACACGAAGTCGCCGGAGCATTACCGCCGTTGATTGAAGCAAAATTAAAATTGAAGCGAGGGGAACTTCTTGGATGCAGGATTCTCAATAGCGCAGTCGATGCGCGTCGCGGCCGGCCGGAATATGTCTTTTCGTTGATTTTGGAGCTCGACGCTCTGACTGCTGAAAAACTTCAGGAACAAGTTCCGGAACTGACCGAGTGGGTTCCCGCTCCGGAGGTGAATGTGCGGGATTTCCGTCCAGAACGGATTGCAGAAATCGGGCGGGTGATTGTTGTCGGAGCCGGCCCGGCGGGATTATTTGCTGCGTGGTATCTGGCGCAGGCAGGTTGCCCGGTGACTGTGTTGGAGCGCGGATTTGATGTCGAGCGCCGTGAAAAAGATATTGCCCGTTTCCATACCACACGGGAAATGAACCCGGAAAGCAACTATCTTTTTGGAGAAGGTGGTGCTGGAACCTTTTCGGATGGAAAGCTGTATACGCGAATTCGGGATCCTCATGCCAGTTTGATTCTGCGGCTTTTCATTGATTGCGGCGCCGCTCCCGAAATTGCTTATCAGAAAAGGCCGCATCTCGGTTCAGACCGGCTGCCCGGCATGATAAAAAATCTGCGGGAGAAAATTATTCGCATGGGGGGGACTTTTCGCTTTGGTTGTAAAGTGGCATCGCCGCTGCTTCAGGACGGTAAATGCGTTGGCGTGTTAACGGCCGAAGGAGAAGAAATTTCAGCGGGAGCGGTGATTTTCGCACATGGCCTTGGTGGGAGAGAGCTGACGTTGGATCTGGTTCGCAATGGGGTTGAATATGCCATGAAACCTTTTCAGATTGGTTGCCGCATTGAGCACCCGCAAAAACTGGTTGACAGAAATCAGTATCGATTGCCGTCGCGCCCGGAAGCGCTTGGCGCTGCGGAATACAACTTTGTTTCGCGTGCAGATGAGCAACGGAAGATTCCTGGTGTCAGTACCTTCTGCATGTGTCCGGGAGGAGTCGTCGTCGTCGGCTCCGGAACTCCGGGACAACTGGCAACCAACGGAATGAGCCTTGCTGCCCGCAATGGGGAATTTGCCAATAGTGCACTAATTGTGACGTTGCCTGAAGGAAAATTTTCTACGCCGGAGGAAGCGTATAGTTTTCTGACCGAGATAGAAAAGAAGATTTTTGACGCAGGAGGCAAAGATTACACGTTTCCGGCACAGGATGCAAAGGCATTCCTGCGAGGAGACAAAAAATTGACCTTGATTCGGAGCAGTGTCTTGACTGGACTGAAGCCGGCGCGGCTGGATTTACTGCTTCCTGGAGAATTGGTTGTGGCAATGAAGCGGGCACTGAAACATTTTGACGGTATGATGCATGGGTTTATCGCCGAAGGAAAGTTGATTGGAGTGGAAAGCTATGTATCAAGTCCGGTGCGGTTTTTGCGTTCAAAAGAAACGTTTACCACCAGTATCCCGGGGCTTTATGTCTCCGGAGAAGGAGCAGGTTTTGCCGGAGGGATTGTCTCTGCGGCAGTGGATGGCCTGAAAACAGCGGAGGCGATACTTCTCTGAGTGAAGATTCGTC
Organism: uncultured Lentisphaeria bacterium; assembly: GCA_937960425.1. Lineage (GTDB taxonomy): Bacteria > Verrucomicrobiota > Lentisphaeria > Victivallales > Victivallaceae > UMGS1518. Next base: position 7,808 of record CALGPR010000067.1, on the reverse strand, counting down.
TGAAAATGAAAGAAATAATTTCCAAGGTCAGGGGGGAATATGAATTGGAAAAAACTTGTTTGGCACGGATTGTTTACCGTAAATGCTCTTGTCTGTGTCGGCGGCTGGATCTGGCTGCAAACGCTGCATTTTCAGCAGGGAATCGGAGAGGGTGCTGGGCAGGAATGGTCTCAGGTTGTTGGAGATTTTGCAGCAGGTTTTGCCTGGCAGATTTTGCTCTTTACAATATTTTTAATTGCACGAAACCCCTATTTTGAAACTGTAATTTGCCTTTCCCGAAAGGTTTGGATGCATCGGGTGATCCTCTTTTCAGTTGCAGGGTTGATGATCGTTCACGTTGCTACGAAGTTATCGACGATCGTTGAAACGGGAAACAATACCCTTTTTTCCATAGAGGTAGTTAATCGTTTTATAGAAAAATATCCTTCCGTAGAATATGCGCTATTCGCACTTGTTTTGTTTGTGCCGGTTATCGGCTGTGCGCAGTGGAACTCTTTGAAACAATTCCATTTTGAGTGGTATATCGGACTTAGAATGTTGCTGTATCCTGTATTTATACTGATGTTTCTGCATCTATTTTACGGGTATTGGAACCGGCCAATGGATGGGATTGACGCGTTATATCAAGTATATTTGCTGATTTTAAGCAGCTTTGTCGTGGTATATTTCTTTTTTTGGCGGATTGTTTTTCCAATTTTCTGTCTGGTACGCCATCACTATCGGCTTGATCATGTTGAAATCGAGCAACCCGGAATTGTTTCCTGGTATGTACGGGGACGTCATTTGACAAAATTGCCATATAAACCGGGACAATTTTTTTTAGTCCGGCCATTGACGGAAGGACATTTCATAGAGAACCATCCTTTTATCCTTTCTGCATTGCCAACTTCCCGCAGCTTCCGTTTTACCATTGCCGCGGTTGGAGATTTTACTGCTGAGGCAGATCAGCTGTTGGAACATACTGCATTGATGCTTGAAGGGCCGTTCGGCCATTGGACGCCGGAGGCCGCCCGCTATGATTATGCGATTCTGGTCGGGCAGGGAATTGCTTTAGCCGGCTTGCGGCCGCTGGCAGAAGGCCTGCTGTATGACGGTGTCCGGGTAAAACTCGTCTGCTTCGCTCCAGAAGGCGAAAAGATCCTTTTTCACAATGAATTTGTTCAGCTGCAAAAACGCTGGGACGATCGCCTGGAATTGGATGTTCTTGAAAATACGGTTCTCTCTCCGGAGACTCTGGCTGTACAGAAAATAGAATGGAAACGGTCAACCATTTTTCTGTGCGGGCCTGACGCTCGTAACGAAGTCGTTTTAGCGTATATTCGTTCTCGCGGAGTGTCTACCCGCGATCTTTGCCTGGAACCATGGTAAAAATCAGCCTGGAAAATCATAAATATACCATTACGGTCAAAAAAATGCCAAAAAAGCCGTTGGAATATTTGCTTTCGGAAATAAAAACAACCATATTTAAAAGTTGCAAATTGAAATAATCGAAAGGAAGCAGGCAATGACCAACGCGAAAGGCAAACTGCGTAAAATTAAATCCGGCCTATGCGCATTCTGCGCGATAACGGCAGCATTGACTACTGCGGAAGCAGTGGAAACAATTCCTTATTTGGATCCAGTTCCATCGATTGACGGCAAGATTTCTGAAGGGGAATGGGCCCAGTGCAAGCCATTTACCCTGGTTTGTATCAATGGAGCAGAACTGGATTCGGCAACAGAGGTGCGGGTTGGACAGGATGGCACCAATCTCTATGTGCTTTTTGACTGCAAGGAAAGTGACATGTCGAGAGTTCGCCGTCAATGGCGCACCCCGGAAGAGCGTGATAACGACGTTTGGCGTGATGATTGTGTAGAAATCCTTGTCGATCCGTATTCCGGGAGTAATACGGCAGATTTGCGCCAGTTTTCAATCAATTCTAATTCAATTGTCCTGGATATGCTTGGCGGCAACCGGGCATATAACGCCGCCGTCAACGCCAAAGCTGGAGAAAATGCTGAAGGATGGCATGTTGAAATTGCGATTCCGCTGGCGGACTTGGGATATAAGCCACTCGGGAATGAAGTTTGGAAGATGAATTTCGGCCGCAACAAAACTGTTCCGGCAGAATACTCTGATTTGAAGGTCGGGACAACCCATGCGGCGCCAAGCGCAAGTGATTTTGCATTATTTGAGGATTTTCGTTTTGAGCCGGCTCCCGGGAAGAATGTCCCGTTTACCCTGGAAAAAATTGATGGCATTGACACCCGGACATTCCATCTGCGCTTTGCCGAAGACGCGCCTCCGGAAAGTACAGTTACAATCACAACACTCCGGGAAAACGGTAAGGCTGCGATTGAACCGGCAATGGCCATAGCTAAGGCTGGGGAAGAGTGCGTATTGACGGCTAAGGCACATCCGGAAGGGGCAATCCTGCGGCTTCAGGTCGCTGAAGGAGATAACGTATATTATGAAGCAGATGTTGATATTCGAAAACCTTCTGTGCAGAAGCAGCAGGCAGGAATAACAGAAAACCCGTTATTTGAGGAACTTCAAGGGGATGAACCGATGGGGTTAGTGAAAGACGGTGCGATGTTCTGGCTGCACGGGGCAGACCCCGGGGCAATGCGCCCGATTGCAATGCAGTATGGATTCCCCTGGAGTGAGGATGAATACTATAAAATCGTTGCGGACAATGATTTGTTAGCCATCAGTACACATGCTTCTCTTTCTGGAAATGGTGGTCGTATGATTCAATTGGGTAAAGAATATGGCTTCCGTTTTATTTTTACGCCTGACTATCGCATGGCTGATTTGCCCAAGTATCAACAGTGGCCACTGCTGATCGACCCGATAGCCCAGGAAACCTATTTTGACGACCTTGAGAACGTTGCTCAATACGGAGACTCAATTTACGCCGTTTACTTTGGAGATGAGCTGGTCAATATTGGAATGATGTCGATTATTGCTATGCGGCGCCAGAGTGAATATGATAATTATCAATTTTTGCAGGATCTTGACCAACAGGTAAAAGAACGCTATGGTTTTGGAAAATACGGGATCCCGGAGTCGGATGCCGATCCCAATGTTTTCCGGTGGATTGCATTCCGCCATTTCATGAACGACACGATGCTGGATCTGATGAAACGCACACGGGCACGAGTTCGCGAGATTAACCCGGATTTGAAAGTGATTTCCGATGATCCTGTGGCAGCAATCAACCAGGTCTATGACTATGAGATGTTTGACGATTCGGTCTGCGATATTATAACCCATCAGCTCTACCCGTTCCGTTCTCCGGACGTGGCGTGTTTCAGCTATATTACCAAATATCTGTCGGATTTGTCCTCGGTAAAAGAGCTGTGGCCCTGCACCCATGTGGAAGAATATGGAGCCAGTTACACGCCAATGGAAACTCTGGAAAAACTCAGTGAAACGGTTCGTGCCGGAGCGACGGGCTTACATTATTACCTGGTGAATACGACTGCCCGGCGCAGCAATAAACAGTATTTGCACGCAGAATTTTACGGAGCTCCGGATCGTTGGCAGGTGGAGCGCGAAGTCCTGCAAACCATGCAAACAATGAACAAACTGAAATTCCCGGACCCCGATTCTGCGATATTCATGCCGATGGACACGTTGCGGGCTGCGGTGGGATACAATGCTGCGCCATATCGGAGCCGGACTCTTCATTCCCTGCTGGAAATCCAGGCAAAGGCATATTTCAAGTATTTCAATGAAACCAGTCTGGAAAAAGGGGAAGATCTTAGCGGGTATAAAGTAGTCTTTGTTCCGGACGCAAAATACCTGCGGCGCGAAGCGATTGAAACGTTGCGGAAGTATGTAGAAAATGGCGGGAAAGTGGTGGTTGGAGATCCGGAAGCATTCAGTTTTACGCCTGCAGGAGAAGATTTAAGTGAGGTTCGCAAATCTTTCCTGGGCATTGCGGCAATTGCTCCGGACACCGAGGAAAAGACACTGGATTTTGACGGCGAAGCGTTACCGGCCGGAGGGATTGATCATTTTGTTTTAACTCCGGCTGAAACAGCTGAAATCGTCGGCACTTACGATTCGGGAAAACCGGCAGTAATCTGCAATCGGGTGGGCAAAGGCGAAGTTATCACTTTTGGCGTTGATCTGGGCAGCCCGATAATTGTCGGGAATAAGCTTTGGCAAAAGTTTTTCCGCAAATATTGTGGAGAGCTTGGGCTGAAACTCGACCAGGATATCTGGAGATTCCGTTTCCCGGAAGAGATTGCCCGGCCATTGCCGATGCCGAAAGGGTATTGCTTGACAGGAAATTCTGTGGAATGGCGGGAATGCAAACCGGTAACAAAACTGAACTTCATGGTTCCCAATGGCAGTTATTCCTATTCCATCCAACCGGACAAACCGGGTGAAAAAGAAGTCGCGGCCTCCTATGCTTTTGGCAAAGGCAAACTGGTGAATCGCCTGGAGGCATTGAAGGCAGGGAATGTCAGTGATACGGTGCCGTTATCCGATTTTATTGTTGGGTTCTCGCACCCGGAAGCATTTGCGATTACCTTTGATCTGGGGGAAGAACGAACGATCGATCGGGTAGAAATATTTTTCTGCAAGAACATGCGTCCGGTGGAAATGTCTTTTTCCTGTGATGGAGAAATCTTTGGAGACGCCCAGGCGTTCCCGGTAACGGAAGAAGACAACCGTCTGGTTGACGATGTCCGCAGGAAGACATTGCAGGCGAATGGGCAGACGGCAAGATATGTCCGTTTGAACTTTGCGGAAGTTCCGCAGGATAAAGCATTGCTGGAATTGGCAGAAATAGAAATCTGGACTCCGCGTGAAGAAGAATAGAATTGTGTATTGAAAAATCCCAATAAAATTCCCCGTTCTGGAAAAAACAGAACGGGGAATTTTATTCTTGTTATACCATTTTTTCCAGCAGATACATTACCGATGCGCCGTCCTGATTTTCCAATTCTTTCAGTAGCATCCCAAAATTCATCAATGTATCCCCAAACAACTCAAATTTTCCTTCAGGTCCCAAAATGCAATACTTAGTTTTTGGTTCCAATCCTGCCAATTTCAACGAAACCGGTGCGCGGTGAACTTCTCCCGTCCGCCGCACCGCGGTAACTACTGCTCGGCTCTGGTCTTCTGTGACATCCATCCATGCTTCTACGGTATTATCTTTAAATGTTTCCGTCAGGCGGTAATGGTTTCCTTCTCTTACAATATCATTGATTGTATGGTACATAGCTACCTGCTTCCGTACTAATTTTCGTTCGTCTGCACTCAGTTTTGTCAGATCCAGTTCATATCCGAAAGTACCATTAAGTGCTACCAGCCCTCGGGTTGAAAATGGCGTTATTCTACCAGTCATGTGATTGGGACACACGGATACATGCGCACCAATTGTGCTGACCGGATAAAAGAGAGCAGTGCCTTTCTGTATCGACAGACGTTCAATGGCATCCGAATCATCACTGCACCAAATTTGTGGGGAATAGTACAGGATCCCGGCATCGAATCGGCCACCGCCTCCGGAACAACCTTCAATCAGCAAGTTGGGAAACTCAGCCAGCAGTTTTCGGTAGAGGCGGTATACTCCTAAAACAAAACGATGCGCCACTTCTTTCTGACGATCCGGCTCCAACGCTATTGAAAAGACTTCCGTCAAATTGCGGTTCATATCCCATTTGACATATTCAATGTTGGCCTGATGTAAAATATTTACCATTTTTTCGAAAATTGCATCGACGATTTCCGGTCTGGACATGTCCAACATCAACTGCCATCGACTCACTGAACGTTCGCGACCGGGAATTTGAATTGCCCAGTCGGGGTGATTTCGGAAGAGTTCACTGTCTTCCGAAATCATTTCCGGCTCAAACCACAATCCGAATTTTAACCCCATGGCATTGATTTTTTTGACCATATCTCCGATATTGCCGATTTTACCGGTATTGACAGACCAGTCGCCGAGGGAAGAGTGATCATCGTTGCGATTCCCGAACCAGCCATCATCAAGGACCAGCATTTCTATTCCCAGCTCTTGTGCAGTTTTTGCAATATCCAGAATCTTTTGTGCATTGAAGTCAAAATATGTTGCTTCCCAGTTATTGATTAAAATTGGCCTTCTGCGGTTAACCCATGGTCCTTTCATCCAATGGTTGCGAAGAAAACGGTGAAAATTAATGCTCATCTGCCGCATTCCTGCCGCAGAATAGGTCAAAATAACTTCCGGAGTCTGAAAAGATTCATTACTTTTGAGTTTCCAGGCAAAAGTTTCCGGATTCAGCCCAATAATTACTCGTGTTGTATCGTATTGGTTAACTTCCATTTCCATGCGGAAGTCGCCGCTGTATCCCAGAAGAAAGCCATAGACATCACCATTTTCATCTCCGGCCTCTCTTGCCGCCAGCGCAAGAGCCGGATTGATTTGATGGCCGGAACTGCCGCGACAACTACGCAAAACGGTATTTCCGAAGCCCAGAGGGATCCGATTAATATGTCGTTCGCGAGCATAAGAACCACAAAGGGCGATCCGATCATAATTTGCACCGTCAAAATCAATCAGGCAACTCATTGCCCGCAGGACCTGAACTGGTTTTCCAGTTCGATTAACGATTTTCATTGAGCGTACGATCACATCAGTTTTCGGAAAAACGCTGTAGATTAAAATATATTCGACGGCAAAAGCGCTATCGCGCATTGTGATTTCCAGTGTTTCAACGTTTGGGTCTTTATCGCCAACAAAGGCAGAAGGCATATCTTCAAATTCAGTTTTACCATGATAATATTGATGCGATACATAACGAGGATCAGCGGCGATGGCCCCATTATCGGTTCGAATGCTGACCGATGTAATGCGATAGTCTCCAGTGTTAAATCCGGAAATTTCCAAAGGCATTGTTTCGGGCGCATTGTCGATGGCATCACGTTCCTGGAATGGAGCAAAGGAGGCAACGAATCGTTTGCTTTGTAATGGGAGAGCCTGCAGGTCAGAAATTGGTTTGCCATAATATAAATGTACCAGTCTGCCATGAGGAGGAATATAAAATACATAGTCACTATTAAGGGTTGAAAGTTTGAAGGTTCGTGACGCTGCTTCATAAGTAATTGCCATTTTTCACCTGCGGATTGAGTTGTTTCTTTCTATGACATTGCATATTATCAGTTTGGAAGGATCACATTTTGATGTCAATATACGAACGAAAACCATAAAATCAATTTCAAATAGATTCTATTTTCAAACAGATTCTTTTATAATGAAATAAGCAATGACTTAAGGATCCCATGTTGGATGCTGGGAACCAATATCAGGTATAGAGAGACTCTTGATTGTATTTGACGAGTTTCTGAAAAACTAATGTTGTATACCCAAAGAATTCATGAAATAGTTGTGCCAACGTCAAAATGTTGATTTGTAATGTTGTCCATTGAATGTGGAAGCATTACATTTTTTCCAAAGATTTTTCTTTTGCTCCGTGGAGTTTTGCGTGATTAACTTCTTTCGTTTTTTACAAATTTTTTCCATTTCGCCTTGTTTTCCACAAGACCTGGTTCGCTAATCAGATCGCATTGGAAAAAATCTTTCTTCAATGCTATAATACATGACATTAATGATGCAATAACAGGATGAATCAGAATGAACCGTACCATCAACTGGATTGCAGCAGGAGTCATAACTATAATATTGGCATTAAGTTTGGCCCCTCTGCTTTATGCTGCCTTTTTCAATTTTCCGGCAACCGATGATTTTAAATATGGACGTCCTCTTGCAGAAGCTATTGCCGCAGGAATGCCTTTCCCGGAACTTTGCCAATTGATGGCAGAACAGGTC
>CALGPR010000066.1 GCA_937960425.1 uncultured Lentisphaeria bacterium | reverse complement strand
CTTTGAACCAGTATCCGAATCCGACAAGAATCGGTTCGTCGAGATGGAGTTTTGCCCGCATGGAACGGTTTTCTGCAAACGCACTTTGCTCAGCAGACGTTGTTCCTGCGGTAGCATCATTCCCAAAAATCGAACTGCGGGTTGGATCTCCCGGCGCCAGACGCAACAGCACATAACTCAGAAAAACGATACAGAAAAGGGTAAAAACCGCCAGCACCAGCCGCTTGAGTAAATAATATCCCATTGACGTCATACTCCAGAGAGGTTGCGCAGTTTTTCCTGCAGCATTTTTTCAATGTACTCTTCTCCGTAAAGAGCACGGAGCAAACGGATATTGAATTCGTAAAAGAGCTGACTATCCGGCTTGAAAATCAGTTCCTGGCTGGACAATTCCAGGATTCTTCTTCGTTTGTGGGGATCTTTGGCATATCCCTTTAAATAGCGGACCAGACTTCGAGGAGAGAGTTCGGTATATTTCTTCTGAGAAAATTCTTCGGTATAATCGGCAGCGATAGTGGAAATCAAAGCGCTCCGAGGTTGGCGCAACCCGATGGATTTCAAATAGTCTTCCACCATCCATTGGCACTGAAGTTCATCAAAAACCGGAAACCCGATGGCGCGGCCTCTGCTGAGAATATTTGCCGGGAATTCATAGTTTGACGCAATCACTACTGTGATATGATCCGGCAGTCGGAAACTCCCACCGACCAGAGTTCGGAAAAAATACCAATCAATTTCCCGGGTATCGATGTCGTCAAAAAAGAGAACGAATTTCCAGTCTTTGCGTTTGGCGAAGCGATGGATCAGTGCTTCAAGGCCGGTGCTGAGTTCTGAAGCCTCCGGCAAAATCAAACGCAGTTGTGGGTGTGCCAGAACATTTGCAAGAGTCAGTTGGGTTTTGCCCAATCCAGGCAGCCCGGAAATGAAGAGGGGAACAACCGTCTTTCCTGCGGCGAAATCGGCGAAATAAGAGGAAAAAGAGGTACGGACATCGCTGAACCCGAAAAAGTTTTCAGGTTTTTCAACGTCATCGAGCTGAATTTCCCGAAGCATACCCCTTTCTGAGCGGAATACCTGTGATTTTGCATAAAGATCGCGGGAGACAGCTAATGCAGAAAACTCTTCTTCAGTCAACCCGCCGAAATCTCCTGTCCCTCCGAAGGGAAAACTGCCGGGGTGTTGCCAACTTTGTGGAACAGCTGGGAAAAGGCGTTCTGGCGGCACAGCATCCGAATCCGAGGTAGTCATCCATGTTCCGGCGATAGAGAGCAGGTGTTGCAAGTCTCGCATCCAACAGCACATTGTGCGGAACAAGGGAGCGATGGGAGAATCCCCGGCTCGGAAATAAAGCTCAAAAAATGCAGTTTCGAGAAGTTGAGACAAGGGTTTTCCATAAGAAAGGCGATAAAGGTCATTAGCAAAATCAACCCAGTCAGGATCGGGAGATTGTTTTTTTCCAGAAAGACTATTTTCTGAGGCATTGAAAAACGCAGCGAGAACATTACGCAATGCCCGGGGAATATCAAAAATTTCCCCTTCGGGATAAACGATTTTTTTCTCTTCCGGCCGTCCGAAAATGGCATCCAGCAGACCGAGTGCCCGGCTGGAAGAATCATTATTCCAGAAGATTGTTGACGATTTATTCACGTTGCTCTCCACCAGTTAATCATCTTGAATTTACTTTTTGGTAATATACAACAGCATTCATCAAAGAAAAAGAAATTCTGTTTTTGCGAGCCAATATTTGTAAAAAGTCTCAAGAACTACTTTGAAAAAGTTCTAACAATTAAAGAAAGCCTGGAATTGAAAAACGTAGTGGTGATTTAATAATACAAAAGCTGATATGAAAAGAAAAATGCTGAGTTTGCATAACAAGATCTTTAGTTCAAGACATTTCCTTTTCATATCTGCTTTTAGTATATGGTCCAGAGATAATTTACTTTTCCGGGAACAAACATTTCAGGGCCTTCTGAATGTAGGTGTCCCAGAATTCCCAACAGTGGGTCCCCGGCCCTTCCTCATAAGTATAATCGAAGGCATCAAGTCCGCAAATAAAATCACGGAAGTTAATATTTTCTGCATAGAGCGCATCTTCAGTACCGCATGCCTGATATAGTCGTGGACGCAAGTCGACAGGAAGCTTCGCAGCGGCTGCCGCAAGCGGTAGAAGATCGTGTTCCAATGAGCCGGGCAACTGTTGCAAATCCCCAAAAATGCAAGTCATTTCCTTACGAAAAACGGCATCGGCACGATAATCGTCGGCAAAACGTCCGACCTCCATTACGCCGGAAAGCGACGCTGCTCCAGCAATCCGTTCCGGATGACGTAAAGCCCATTTAAAAGCACCGTATCCCCCCATCGACAGCCCTGCCACAAAAGTATCTTCCCGTTTAGCGCTGATCGGGAAAAAACTTTGCACAACAGCAGGAATTTCTTCAGTAAGGTGTGTCCAGTATCTCGGACCACAGGCCATGTCAGTATAAAAACTGCGCCCTCCATTCGGCATAACCACCGCAATGCCTAACTCCGTTACATAACGTTCAATTGAAGTACGACGGCACCAAATGGTATGGTCATCACTCAATCCATGCAACAGGTAAAGAACTGGACATTTCCCTGTGTTTTCCTTCGTTTCCATGCCGATGAGTGTTGTGGACTTCTGCGGCAGAATTACGTTCATTGCGGCCGACTGCCCAAGAACGTCGGAATGAAATTTTACTTCCATAAAAGCCATAATATTAAAACCTTCTTTTGCATGATACACCCGCAAGCGGGAAACAACCAGTTCCTCGAGATGATGTATCTGAATTTATTTTCCAAGATGCTGGCCGCAGTCGACCGGAAGAACTGTTCCCGTGATTGATTCATTGCGAATCAAAAAGATTACCGCAGCAGCAATATCCTCCAAAGCAACCGGCCTGCCAAGAGGAACACTTTGCAACGTCTTCTCCATTTTCAAATGTTCCAAGCCGGGAGGTGCGAGCACCGGCCCCGGTGCAATTGCATTTACGCGAACCAAGGGCGCCCATTCCCGTGCAGCTTCTAACGTTGCTTCGTACAATGCTTGTTTACTATGCAGATATGATCCTCCACGACGACCCGATTGCAGCACCGCCTGATCCAGAAAATTAACGACCCAGCCGGATTTTTTTCCTTCCAATTTCTTTTTTGCAAAACCTGCCATTAATGCCAACGGGATTTCGTAGTTAACGCGCCAATTGCGAAAACGGTTTTCCGGAGTATCCGCCAAAAGAGAGGATGCCCCAAAAACAGAGGCATTATTAATTAATCCGTCAAAATCACCACAATCCGTCAAAATTTGCCTGGAAACTTCTTCGATACTTCCATTTAAATAGTTGCATTTTATAATTTTATGTCCACTTCCACAAAATTCGGCAATTAAGGTTTCTGCTTCCGACAAAGACCGGTTTGCATGAATCGTCAGAATCGCGCCCGCTTCGGCAAGTTTTTTTGCTACAAACGCGCCAACACGGATCGCTCCGCCGGTCAAGAGAATCCTGCAGCCATTTAATTCCATATATCCTCCTCAATATCGACAGCACCGCCATGTTCTCCAACGTACCGAACAAAAAACTCTCCGGCAAGTGGAGCTGCTTTTTGTCCGGTTTCACTGCTTTTTTCTGCGAGAGTTGCCAGCGCCAGCAGCCGTCCGTCCCGCGTCTCCCCAAAGCAGATAAACCAACTGTTTTCATACATATTGTGAGCCGGTCCAACCTGAGCTGTTCCGGTTTTTCCCCATAAAGTCAACGCATTGCTCTCCGCGGATCGGCCGGTTCCGCGTTCACTGTTAACAACTTCAAACATCCCTTCCCGTACAACCTCCAGATTTTCCTTACTTCCCGGCAGGTGCCCCATGACTCTGACTTGTCGGCTGGCCAATACATTCCCTTCGGGATCAGTAACTTCACGAACCAGATGCGGCTGAAATATCTGACCTCCATTGGCAATTGCTGCCGTATAAATCGCCGCTTGCAAAGGCGTAATGGAAATAATTCCCTGCCCCATAGACAATAAGCCGGTATCATAGGTATTCCAGGATGTTTTGTAAACCTTTTGTTTGTACTCCCGACTGGGGGCAATGCCGCTGCTGCATGGAAGTTCCAGTTCCGGGGCCTGGCCAATTCCTGCCGCTAAGAGTGTATCCCGGATCTTTTCCAGACCGACACGAGTCCCCATTTCAATAAAATAATCGTTACAGGAAAATTGCAACGACCGGACGGCATCCACTGGCCCATGCCCTCCTCTCCGCCACGAGGCACAGCGAATACGAGCTTTCCCAATATACGTCGCACCGTCACAATTAATGATTTCATGTGGAGAAATCCCGTTGTTTAAAATGGCCAGCAACACAAGCGGTTTCAGGATGGAACCGGGTTCATAACGTCCCAGCGTTGCGCGATTGAAAAGTGGTCGTTCCGGATCGTTCTGAAGCCTGCTGAATGTCTCTTGGGATAATACCGGAGAAAATTCACTCAAATCATACCCGGGTGAGCTTGCCATGGCCAGAATATCGCCTGTTTTCGCATCCATTAATACCATTGCGCCGGAGACATGCGCTTCGGATAAAAGCGACTCGGCAATTTTCTGGGCATTGGAATCAATCGTTAAAATGACATTGTTGCCATTATGAGGAATGTCATCTGATTCCAGCACATCGCTAACGTATCCAGCGCTATCTACCTGAACAACGGAACTGCCGGGTGTTCCGCGCAGTGCGAGAATTTCTTTCATTTCCGGGTTGAACATTGCTGGCAACGTATTAAAGGCCCTTTCAATCCCATCTTTGCCAACAAGATCAGAAAGATAGTAGGAATATTCGTCCTGATCTTCCGCTTTGGATGGGTCTTCAGGACGGGCATAACCGACAACTGCAGCAGCAAGAGAATGTTGCGGATAGACTCGAATGCCATGTGGAACGACATCAATTCCGGGAACGTCACGCATCTGATCGAATACCCGGGCGACTTCTTCCGCCGTTAAATCACTGAAAACAGTCATCGGAATGCCTCGACGAACCTTGTTATGCCGCTCAACCCCGCTCTCGCCAGCTTTGGACGGCCTGCCAAGAATAGCTTCCAGTTTGCGAACTTGTTCGTTAATATAAGGAACAGTTTTTCGCGATGGCCGCTGGCGCATTTCTTCGAAATAAAAGCAAATATCATAACTGACAATATTATCTGCAAGAACAACCAGATCCGAAGTCAGGATTTTTCCTCTCAAAGGGGGGATGCGGATTTTCCGGATCGACTGACGATCAATACGACTGCGGTATTGATCCTGGCTGCGAATCTGTTCAAAATAAAGTCGGACTCCAAGCGCCAGAAACAAGAGCAACGCTCCGGCAGCAAGAATCAGAAGCCGGATTCGGGAAGTACTGAAATAGCTGCCGTTTTTCATCGGAACCTCTCATCCGCATCTTCATTGCGTCCAGTATAAGTTTTCAGCTCTATTATTTCGCTGAAAAAGTCCAGTCCTGCTACTGCCACCGGTAGCATGATTCCTCCAATTGCCCCGTAAGTAATCAGAAACGCCAGGGAATCCATTAACTGCATACCGAAAAATTCCTGCGGAATCATCAACGGCAAATAGGGAAGAATATACAAAATTCCAATGATGATCCCTGGGAAAACCTGGGTCGTTGCGCTGGATAAATCACCCCGTTTTCGCCAGAAATGCGATAGAATCAACAATGCCAGAAAAAAGAGGAATGTCAGTG
>CALGPR010000065.1 GCA_937960425.1 uncultured Lentisphaeria bacterium | reverse complement strand
AGTCGAGAGTCTGCCTCTTTGTTTTTAAAAAATTACGCAATATTCAGGTTAAAACCAGTTTTCGATCATCCAGAATCAGTTCTATTTCCTGCTCCTCGCCGGAACCGTCCGCGTAGAGACGAAAAATCTCTTTTTTTTCGGGGGCCTTCGTAATATCCTCGCCGCCCATGAAGATTTTTACCCCCTCCGGAAGCTCAATTTCCTCTCCGTCACAGGAGATTATCCGCGTTTCCGGGTCGAATTCGGCGCAAACGCTCCGATTCTGATACGAAGCTGTCTGACGCATGGAGGCACAGGCTAACTGCAAATCCGACGCGATATTCTGCAGCGAAGTGAAAATCGGCGTCCGCTGCAATGCGGAAACGGCGATCCCTGAAATCAAAGCAAGAATCATCAGCGTAGCCAGCAACTCTATGATCGTGAAATTACGCCTGTTCTGGAAATATTTCACTGTTTTTTGATGCCTCGGCTGGTGATGTCGGCATTTTCATCTTCTCGCCGGGCTGTCCGTCTGCGCCATAGGAGGTAATCAGGAATCGCCCATTTTCCACTGTATAGATGTAGTCGTTGTCCCATGGATCTTTGGGGATTTCAAACACTTCGAGATACGGTCCCTTCCATTTCGGTGAATTAGCAGTGTTCTCAATCAGTTCCTGCAAGCCGACACTGGCATCCGGAATGCGTTTCATGTCCATATTGAATGAGTTGATCGCCTGTACGAACACCGTAATCTGTGCCTGGGCTTTGGTGACGCGCGCACTTTTCATATATTGGGTATAAGATGGTACGGCAATGCCCGCCAGCAGGGCGATAATCCCGATCACGATCAGGATTTCCACAAGGGTGAAATGTCTTTTCTTCTGCATTTTCATAATATTTCTCCTCTGTTAAATTTGGTTCATTCTCATGATCGCCTGAAAAACTGCCAGAACGATCAACGCTATGAATAAAGCCAGGCAGATGATAATTGCCGGCTCAAGCGCCGCGAGCAGACGCTTCAAGTCTTTTTTGACTTCATTTTCGCTGGATTCCGCAATATTGGCAAGCATCTCGGCGACATCTCCGGACTCCTCCGAAATCCGCAGCATTGCAGTCGCTCCCGGAATCATGTAGGGACTTTCTCCGAGAGCTTTTGACAATTTGTGTCCGGATTTCAACTCTGCCGTAACGGAGGAAAAGCTGTCGGCGATCACGGTATTTTGAAGAATCCGGGACGATACCTGTACCGCCCGCAGAATGGGAACATTATTGCGAACCATAATTGCCAGAGTGCGGATAAACCGACTGACTTGCACCCCCTGAATAATCCGTCCGACCAGCGGCAGTTTCAACAGCATTCGGTCTTTCCATTTCTTCAATGCCGCATTGGTCGCGGATTTCCGGACGAGGAAAATCAGCAGCAGAATGAGCAACGGCCACAGCCACCAGACGGTTTTCATGAAATTGCCAATATCCAGCATGGCCTGCGTTAGAAATGGCAACTCCTTTCCGGCGTCTTTGAACAGTTTGGAAAATTTCGGAATAAAAAACGTAAACAGCAGAATGATCATGCTGAAGGTAACAAACAGAATGACAGCCGGATAGATAGAACTTGTGATTACGAAATCCTTGAACTCTTTGGACGAGGAGAGAAAACGCTTCAGTTCCTGAACCACTTCCGACAGACAGCCGGTCTGTTCACCGGTCTCAATCAGGCTCGGATACAGCGGAGGAAAAGTGGCGCTTCTTGCCCGGACCAGCTCGGAAAACTTTTTGCCTTCCTGCAATCCCCGGCGCAATTCCTGCACAACAGAGATTCCGGATTGCCCGGTCATTCCTTCCTCAATGACCGCAAGAGACTGTTCCAGCGGAATGTTGGCTTTCAGGAGAGGTGCCAGACGTTCGGTAAACACATAAACATTAAACCGTCCCCGGTCGAAAAGACGGAAAACAGACCTGCGTTCTCCTTTTTGCGAAGAACTCGTTTCCAGTAGTTTGATGATGGTGACATTCCGTCGAAACAGACCGTTGGCGGCTTCCGTTTCGGAGGATGCTTCCACCGTCGTTTCCGTGAGTTTGCCGTTCTGGAGGACTTTGTACCGGTAAAATGCCATATCAGTCTCCCGCTGTTGCCGTAACCGCCCGTGACAGCTCTTCCTCTGTCGTAATTCCGGAACGGATCAGGTTGCGTCCGCACTGAAGCAGGGGAGTCATGCCGTTTTTCACGGCAATATCGTTGATTTCCGTACTGGAGCAGTTCCTCTTCACCGCTTGCCGGATCTCCTCGTCGAAAATCAGAAGCTCGTAAATGCCGATCCGTCCCCGATACCCGGTCTGAATATGATTTTCCCAAAATAAAGATGACAGACTTAGCTAACCTGAATATTGCGTAATTTTTTAAAAACAAAGAGGCAGACTCTCGACT
>CALGPR010000064.1 GCA_937960425.1 uncultured Lentisphaeria bacterium | reverse complement strand
CTATTTGGCACCTTCGAAATATCATCGTCGTTATCTGCCGCAAAAGCTTCAGTTGCGACCGAATGTAGCGCATAATCCGGCTGTGGAGGCAACCGTTCGCCAGGACTTGGCCGGAATGTATGCAATGATCGAAAACCTTGACGATAACGTTGGACGCATCTTGGACTGTCTTTATGAAAATAATCTTGACCAGAACACTTGGGTATTCTTTTTCAGCGACCACGGCGATATGCACGGCTCACACGGCCAATTTAAGAAGACCGCCCCGTGGCAGGAAGCTGTCAATGTGCCGTTTATCGTCTGGGGTGGTTCTGCTTATCGTCCTCTCGATCATTACAGCTATGCCGATGTAAACTACCTGATCAATCATGTCGATATTTTACCGACCAGTCTTGGATTGGCCGGAATCCATGTCCCGGCTGAATTACCGGGATTCGATTATTCTTCTCTCTTTCGAGGAGAACGGCCTGCGGAGCCGCCGCAATCGGCCTATCTGCAAAATGTCATTCCGACAATGCATTATGACAGCATCGACCGTCCATATCGCGGCGTCATAACTGCGGATGGGTGGAAATATGTTTGTACTGAAGAAGGAGACTGGCTTCTTTTTGATTTAAATTCTGACCCCTACGAAGAATGTAACCTTGCCTTTAACAGCAGATTTCAGCGAAAACGCAAAGAACTCCGGCAAATGACTGCGGGTTGGATTACCCGTACCGGTGATAAATTCCATTTCCCCTACCAAGAAAACACAGGATTTTCCAACTCATGAACTTTACCCAGACCATATTTCCCGATCTATTCTTTTTACGAGCTGGATATCCCATACCATGCGTGAGTAAAGTATGCATGAACCGAGTATAATCCAGTTTTACATGGAATGACAATATGGCAACACTTCAGCTAAAAATTTTTTTTCAATCCTTGACAGGGGACAAACTTTACCGCGATAATCCCTGCTGCGCCCACATCTTGCCCCCCTGCGACAAACAACTGGAGCGAATTGGCTGTTGCTGGAGAAGACAGCAGCCGGATAAACGCCCTGCGAAGGTGTGCCAGTGAACAGATCATTCTCTCTGCTGCTGAAGCCGGCATCGTTTAACTGTAATCTGCGCTGCCGTTATTGCTTTTATTTACCTAAAGAGGAACTTTGGGGTTCAGGGGTTCACCGCATGAGCAGGAAAACACTTGAAACGGTAACTCGAAACTATCTCACAGTGCCAATGGAGCATCACACGTTCGGGTGGCAGGGAGGAGAACCCACTTTGATGAAAGTCGATTTCTTTCGCGATGCGGTACGATTTCAGCAGAAATATTTTATTGACGGCACAGTCGCCAATGCACTTCAAACCAACGGTACGCTGCTTAATGACGAATGGGGACAATTCCTTCATGATAACCATTTTCTAGTCGGAATCAGCATTGACGGTCCTCCGGAACTGCACAATCGTTACCGTCTGCATCAGGATGGACGCGGCAGCTATGCAGAGGTAATCCGCGGCCTCAATGTTCTGAAACGACATCAAGTCGAATTTAATGCACTCACCCTTATCTCCGCATCCAATCAAGATCATCCGGTTGAACTTTACCGCTATCTGAAAGAACTTGGCATCGCCTTTCACCAGTACATTGAATGTGTTGAATTTGACCGAGGCGGGAAGCGGCAACCATTCGCGCTTTCTCCAGGGAAGTGGGGTGAATTTCTCTGCAAAATTTTTGATGAATGGTATCCCACGGATACCCAATGCGTCTCAATTCGCCTTTTTGATTCGATCCTTTTACGCCTGACGACCGGCATACCGACTGTCTGCACAATGGGCGGAAATTGCTGCAACTATCTGGTGGTTGAACATGATGGCAGCGTTTATCCTTGCGACTTCTATGTTCGCCCGGAATATCGGCTCGGAAACATCCATAAAACGGGTCTCGGACAGCTGTATGAGCTGCCACGCTATAAAGAATGGGGCATGCAAAAAGATCCTCGCTCGGAAAAATGTGCTGCCTGCCGCTGGTTGCCGCTCTGCATGGGCGACTGTCCCAGAAACAGGACATCCTCAGGAAGCGTGCTCTGCGAGGACTGGCAGGTCTTTTATTCGCATACCATTGAACGTTTTGAGCGTCTGGTTGCCAGCCTTGCCTCCCTCACACAAGGGTTTAAGTACAATAATTCATCACCTTACGGGAATGAGGGAAGCAAATAACAAATAAGTCAATCTGAATTTTCAGGAGGACAGAAGCTGGAAAGCGCCACGTTGTTCTTCCTGCAAATAATAGTTGCAAACACTGACTCTCAACATTTTGCAACCGATGGCCTTCAAGTTAAGTTCCAAATTCTTCCGCCCCGCCTGTCAATAGGGGACTGTCCCCGATCTACAGCAGACTGGAAATATAGTCAGGCATGATGATGTAACATTGTAACACTCCCGACCTGTTACAATGTGAAGTTCTCATACAAATTTTCCCCGCAATGCTTAAAAATATTTTTCAAGCAGCTCCCAGATTTTTCCATCCAATGGCGCCACCATTCCGAAAATTGGCAATTCGGAGCTCATTTTTTTGGAAAAATCAAAGGTGGAAACCATAATTTCTCTTGCCAGCATTCGCGGCATTCGATCACATGTCGCCGCGGTCATAAAATGCACAGCAGTATTCCAACCCAGAAACGCCTGTTGCGGCTCAATAGTATAAATTGCATCTGAATCCCCTCGATCCAGAAGAAACATTGATTTCAACGGATAACTTCTGCAACCTGAAAAAGTCGTTTCAGGATCGCCCTTTCCGGCATACCAGATACTCCATGTCGGCATTTCCTGGGCCCAATATTGCCCATCAGCATCCCGGCAAACCAGAACACAATCATCCGCAGGGCATTCATACCGACCCGCCAAGCGCGAAACCAGTGTACTTTTTCCAATTCCGGATGGCCCGCTGACGACAGCGGCAAATCCATTTCGGATCAATAGTGCCCCGTGAATCAAAACCGCTTGACGTTCCTTCAACAACGGGATAAAACCGGCCAGAAAAAACTGCCGCCAAAGCAATGAACGCCATCGCAAGCTCTTGATTGTTCCCGTTCTTTGTTTTCCCCATGCTGCACTTACCTGCCAGGATGGGGTATGAATGCAAAGAACAAGATGACGGCAAAGATAAGCCTTTCCTTGAGAAGCAAATGCTTTTACCCCCTCATCTGATTCCAATGTTTCCAAGGAGATCACTGGTCCCCCTTCAGGAACCTTTTCTGCTCTCAGGCCAGCAATCCGAGCAATCTGAGTAAGTTCTCCGGCTGCAGCCTCATCACAGGCATGATACCCTAATACACTGCCATTCCCCAATGTCAATGTAAAATCTCTGGAACAGTCAGACATATCAGCCCATTTCCTCAAGTGAAAACAAAAAGCTGCCTCTTCTTCAAGAAGAAAGGCAGCTCAGTGCGATATTAAAAATTATGGCAAACTAAGCCATCTCGAAGTTTCGGTTCAAACCAGGTAGACTTCGGCGGCATAATTTCTCCGGCATCGGCAATATCCATCAATTGCTCAACGGTCGTCGGGTACATGGAGAATGCCACAGCGTGTGAGCCGGAGTCAACCAATTTCACCAATTCGCCAGTTCCGCGAATTCCGCCGATAAAATCAATTGCTGTACTGGTGCGGGGATCCGCAATACCAAGTATCGGCGCTAAAATGTTATTCTGAAGAATACTGACATCCAGACGCTGAATCACGTCAAGTGTCCCAATATCAAATTTCGGTTGGAGCAAATACCAGGTATGATCAAGATACATGGCAAATTCGCCAGACTTTTCCGGTGATGGTTTCTCTGTAACAGAAACGGTGAATTTTTCCTGTATTTTGGTTAAAAATTCCTCTTTGGTCATACCATTAAGAGTTTTTACAGCACGATTATACGGCAAAATT